>JBEITC010000433.1:0-3586 GCA_040375075.1 Planctomycetota bacterium
CGGCCGCGGCCGGCGCGCCGGCGGCCGAAGCGCCGAAGGCCACGGCCGACAAGGCCGAGAAGGGCGACAAGCCGGCCGAAGGCGGCAACGGCGCCGACGCCAACGAGACCGTGCGCGTGCGCATGGAACGCCTCGACAAGATGGTCAACCTGACCGGCGAGCTGGTCGTCGCCCGGTCGCGCTTCAATCTCGTCGCCCGCCAGCTGCGGCCGCTGCAGCGCGTGCACGAACTCAGCGTCACCAGCTCCGACCTGACCCGCGGCCTCAACGAGCTGCAGGCGGTGGTGGAGCGCGCGGCGGCGGGCGGCGGCGGCGAGGGCGACCTCGCGGTCGTCGACCGGCTGCGCGAGCTGGCGCAGCGCCTGCAGTCCGGCTTCGAGGACCTCTCGGGCATGGGCCGCGTGCTGCGCGACGTCGACGACGTCGCCTACGACTTCGACGGCGTGGTCGGCGGCATCCACGAGGCCGTGCTGCAGCTGCGCATGGTCCCGCTCGACTCGGTGTTCCGTCGCCTGCAGCGCGTCGTGCGCGACACGGCCGAGGTCGTCGGCAAGCAGGTCGACTTCCAGGTGTCGGGCGGCGAGACGCAGATCGACAAGCGCGTCGCCGACGAGCTGGTCAACCCGCTGGTGCACATGCTGCGCAACTCGGTCGACCACGGCCTCGAGGGCCCCGAGGCGCGCCGCAAGGCCGGCAAGAGCGACCGCGGCCACGTCGAGGTCCGCAGCTTCCAGCGCGGCAGCTCGGTGGTGATCGAGGTCCGCGACGACGGCGCTGGCATCGATCCGGTGCGCGTGCTGGCCAAGGCCGTCGAGCAGGGCCTCGTCACGCCCGAGGAGGCGGCAGTCATGCCGCCGAACGAGGCGCAGCGGCTCATCTTCGCGCCGGGCTTCTCGACCGCGAAGCAGGTGACCGAGGTCTCCGGTCGCGGCATGGGCATGGACATCATCGCCGCCAGCATCAAGCGGCTGCGCGGCTCGCTCGAACTGCAGTCGGTGGTGGGCAAGGGCACGACGTTCATCGTGCAACTGCCGCCGAGCATGTCGATCCTGACGAGCCTCCTGCTCGAGGTCCGCGGCACGATGTTCGCGCTGCCGCTGACCGAGGTCCGCGAGATCGTCGAGCTGTCGCGCGTCAACGTGCAGCGCGTCCAGCAACGCCAGATGATCGTCGTCCGCGAGCGGCCGATGCCGCTGGTGCAGCTGCCGGCGACCTACCGCTTCCAGGGCGATGGCGCCGCCGCTTCGGCGACGGCCCCGGTCGCCACGCCGGCCAAGGATCGCGGCGAGCACGCCATCGTCTTCGGCTTCGCCGGCAACGAGGTCGCGCTCTCGGTCGACCGCCTGGTCGGCAAGGAAGACCTCGTCATCAAGCCGCTGTGCCCCGAGCTCGCGGCCGTCCGCGGCCTTGCCGGCATGGCGATCCGTGGCGACGGCAAGGTCACGCTGATCCTCGACCCGTCGGGCTTCGCCGAGTTCGCGCTGGCGCGACACCAAGGCCTGCAGCCCGCCGGCGCGCGATGAGGGCGTCGAAGCACAACTACGCAGACGTCGTCCAGGTGCCGATCGGCGGCATCGGCGTCGCCTCGGCCGGCCGGGTGCTGAGCACGCTGCTCGGCTCCTGCGTCGGCCTCGTCGTGCAGGACATGCGGCGGCAGATCGCCGTGCTGGCGCACGTCGTGCGGCCCAATGGCGTCGGCGCCGGCATGGGGCCGGGGTACTTCGCCGACCAGGCGGCGCCGCGCGCGCGCGACCTCGCCATCCAGGCGGGGGCCGATCCGCGCGACCTGATGGTGCGGCTCGCCGGCGGCGGGCGCATGGTCGGCGGCGGCATCGACGTCGGCGCCCGCAACGCCGAGGCGATCAAGGCGGCGACGTACAAACTCGGCATGGCCTACGGCGGCCACGTCGACGGCCCGGCCGACGGCGGCTGCGTGCTGTTCGTCGATCCGGCGAAGGGCAAGGTCATCGTCCGCAAGCTCAACGGCGGCACCCTCGACGACGCGTCGTGGCGCAAGCTGGTCACGGAGATCACCGCGGCATGAGCCCGGCCTCGCGCACCCGCGTGGCGATGGCCGTGCCGGCGGCCGACGTCGCGATGCTGACCGAGTGGCTCAAGGCCGCGGGCTTCGAGCCCGTGCCGCCGGGCAGCGGCGAAGCTGCGTTGCTCGTGCGTTGGCCGTCGACGGTCGACTTCCGCGCCGTGCAGGCGCCCATCGTGCTGTGCCACGACAAGGACGCGCCGCCGCGCGGTCCGGGCCTCGCAACCGCCGAGTTCCTGCCGTGGCCCGACCAGAGCAACGTGCGCAGCCTGCTCGATTGGTCGACGAAGTGCGCCAGCGCGCTGCGCCGGCTGACCGGTCGCGCGCCGGCCGTCGGACCCGGCTCTGTGTCGCCCGCTGCGCTCGCCGGCACCGTCGCGGACGAACGCGGCGAACGGCCCGCGCCCGAATTGATCACGGTCGGCATCTCGACCGGCGGCCCGATCGCCTTGCGCGAGTTCTTCACGACGCTGCGCGGCCAAGACCTGCCGCCGATGGTGATCGTGCAGCACATCCCGGCGGCGTTCGTGCGGGACCTCGTCGATCGGTTGTCGCGCGAGACCGGCTATTGCGTCGAGATCGCCAAGGACGGGCTCGCGCTGCAGCGCCGCGTCGCCTACGTCGCGCCCGGCGACCACCACGTCAAGGTGATCCAAGGCAAGCCGCTGCGCGTGGTGTGGAACGACGACCCGCCGCGCCGCGGCCATCGACCGTCCGCCGACGTGCTGTTCGAGTCGTGCGCGCAGCTGTCGTGTCGTGGCGTCGGCGTGATCATGACCGGCATGGGCCAGGACGGCGCCAGCGGCCTGCTGGCGCTGCGCCAGCTCGGCTGGAGCACGCTCGGCCAGGACGAGGCGAGCTGCGCGATCTACGGCATGCCGCGGGCCGCGAAGCTCGCCGGCGCCGTCGAACGCGAGTACCCGCTGGCGCAGCTCGGTCCGGCGATCGTCGCCGCCTGCAACGGCCGCGTGCTCGCGCGCGCGCGCGCCTGAGCGCAGCGCCGCGTCAGCGCGCCTTCGGCGGCGCGAACGCTGGATCCTCGTCGCGGACCAAGAGCGCGAAGGGCGTCTCGTCGCCGGCGCGCGTCTCGCCGCGTCCTGACCACGTGCGCCCGTCGCGTCGCGCCGCCGCGAACAGCACGTAGCCGCGGCCCTCGCGCAGTCCGGCGAAGGCGAAGCTGCCGTCGTTCGCGGTCGCGACCGTGCGTGCAGCGGGGGTGAGCGCGCCGCTCGGGTCGCGCAACGTGACGACGACGCCGACCGCCGGCGCGCCGTCGGACCAGTTCGCGACGCCGCGCAGCATCGCCCCGACCTCGACTTCGACGTCGAGCGGCGCTGCCGTCGGAGCGGTCAGCACGATCGATCGGTTGGCGAAGCGCGCGTCGACGACGCGCACCGTGCCCGGCGCCGCGACGGGACCGAAGCCGCCGCGGCCGAACTCGTCGCTGCGGCACGACGTCGCGGCCGCCGGCATGCCGTCGGGCTCGTACGCGAGCGCCACGTCCGCGACGGGCGCGCCGCCGGCGAGACGGACGCGCACGGTGAG
>JBEITC010000135.1:0-8731 GCA_040375075.1 Planctomycetota bacterium
CGCTGCCGATGGGCCTCCCTTTGCCAAGGACGCGTTCCACGCGGCGGTCGTGGGCGGAGATCGCGCTGCGGTGAATCCGCGCCAGCAGGGCACCAAGGCTGCGTTCCACTGCGTGCTCGACGTGCCGGCGGGCGGCGAACGGGAACTGCGGCTGCGGTTGCGCCGGGTCGAGCCGAACGCGCCGCGCGCCTTCGGCAAGGCGTTCGCACAGGTCTTCACGTCGCGTCGCGCCGAGGCCGACGCCTTCTACGCGGAGCTGATCGGTCCCGCCGCCGACGCCGCGGCGTCGCGCGTGCAGCGGCAGGCCTACGCCGGCCTCGTCTGGAGCAAGCAGTTCTACTGGTACGACGTGCGCACGTGGCTGCAGGGCGACCCGGCGCAGCCAGCGCCGCCGCCGGGCCGCCGCGGCGGCCGCAACGCCGACTTCGCGCACCTCTACAACCGCGACGTCGTGTCGATGCCGGACAAGTGGGAGTACCCGTGGTACGCCGCCTGGGACCTCGCCTTCCACATGATCCCGTTCGCGCGGCTCGACCCCGAGTTCGCCAAGCGCCAACTGCTGCTCTTGCTGCGCGAGTGGTACATGGCCCCGAGCGGCCAGATCCCGGCCTACGAGTTCGCCTTCGGCGACGTCAATCCGCCGGTGCACGCCTGGGCCTGCTGGCGCGTCTACAAGATGACGGGCGAGCGCGGCCGGCGCGACGTCGACTTCCTGCAGCGCGCGTTCCACAAGCTGTTGCTGAACTTCACGTGGTGGGTCAACCGCAAGGACCTCGCCGGCAAGCACGTGTTCGGCGGCGGCTTCCTCGGCCTCGACAACATCGGCGTGTTCGACCGCAGCCAGCCGTTGCCGACCGGCGGTCGCCTCGAGCAGGCCGACGGCACGGCGTGGATGGCGTTCTACTGCGCGACGATGCTCAGCATCGCGATCGAGCTCGCGGGTCACGATCCCGCCTACGAGGACGTCGCGTCGAAGTTCTTCGAGCACTTCGTCGCCATCACGCACGCGATGAACACGCTCGGCGGCAGCGGCCTGTGGGACGAGCAGGACGGCTTCTACTACGACCAGATCCACGGCAGTGGGAGTGGCAGTGGCAGTGGCAGCGGCAACGGCAGCGCCGAGCGTCTGCGCGTGCGGTCGCTCGTCGGCTTGATCCCGCTCTGCGCGGTCGAGGCCGTGCCGTTGGCGCGCATCCGCAAGTTGCGCGGCTTCGATCAGCGGTTCCGCTGGTTCCTCGCCAACGAGCACGACCTCGCCAAGCACGTGACCATCGCTGGCGAAGGCGCCGACGCCGCCGTGCTGCTGGCCATCCCGTCACGGCCCCAGCTCGAACGCGTCCTCGCGCGCATGTTCGACGAGCGCGAGTTCCTGTCGCCGCACGGCCTGCGCTCGCTGTCGGCGGCGCATCGCGACCACCCGTACGTGCTGCGCGCCGGCGGCAACGAGTACCGCGTCGACTACACGCCCGGCGAGAGCACTACGGCGATGTTCGGCGGCAACAGCAACTGGCGCGGGCCGGTGTGGTTCCCGCTCAACTACCTGCTGGTCGAGGCGCTCGAACGCTACGGCCGTTTCTACGGCGACGATCTGCTGGTGGAGTTCCCGACCGGTTCGGGACGCAAGGTGACGCTGCAGCGCGCGGCCGACGAGCTGTCGGCGCGGCTGGCCCGCATCTTCCTGCCCGGTCCGGACGGCCGACGGCCGTTCGCCGGCGACGACGCGCGCTTCCGCGACGACCCGCACTACCGCGACCTCGTGCTGTTCCACGAGTACTTCGACGGCGACACCGGCCGTGGCTGCGGCGCGTCGCACCAGACCGGCTGGACGGCGCTGGTCACGCGCTGCTTCGGCGGGTCCGCCGGTCGCTAGCCGACGGCCACTGCGTCAGCGACCGCGGCCTGCGCCGGGCGAGCCCTGCTGCTGGCGCTGCGCCAGCCACTGCGCGTCGAGTTGCTGCAGCATGCGGCTGACGGCGAGTTGGTCGGCCGGGACGCGCACCGGTTCCCAGCGATCCACGCGCAGCCGGTGGCGACCCAGCGACATCTCGCGCTGCGGCGACTGCTCGGTGTCGCCCGCATGCGGGCGCAGCAGGATCTCGTACGTGCCGTCCTGCATCAGCGGGATCTCGACCGTGTCGCCAGCGCCGAGCCAGCCGCCGCTGCTGCGGCCGAGGTCCCAGCGGGCGAAGCTGAAGCGCTCGCCGCTGCCCTGGTCGACGCCGGTCATGTTCCCCGGCAGGCCGGTGTCGCCGACGAGCACGGCGGAGACGCGCACCTTGCGTTGCGGGCCCATCAGCGCGCGGATGCCCGGGATCGTCACCACGGCAGGCTGCGTCGACGGCAGCACGACGTCGGTGTCGCCCGCGGCGAGCAGCGTCCGGACCGTCTGGTGGCCGCGGCCGAAGAACGTGAATTGGGCGACGTGGCTCGTCGTGACCATTTCGGCCCGGCCCTGCCGCCAGCGGAACGTGAGGTCGGCTGGCTTGCCGTCGCGTTGCGTCACGCGCGCGAGGATCGGCCCGTCGAGGGCGAGCGGCGCGCCGGCCTGGTCGACCGCGCGCAGGTTGTAGCGGTGCAACGCGTCGCGGAGGTCGAGCGGGCGGAAGCGCGCGTCGCGCGTCTCGCCGGGCTGGACGAACACGTCGGACAGCGTCGCCACCGGTTCGGACAGGTTGCGCACCGTCACGATCGCGTCGTAGTGGCCCATGCGCAGCGGCTCGACGACGAAACGGCCGCCGTTGCGGCGCGACAGTTCGACGCTGCGCGTGTTGCGCTGGCGGAGCGTCTCGTCGAACGGCCGCAGCGTCAGCGTCGCCGCGCCGTCGGGCAGCCACTCGGGCAGCAGGATGCGGCCGCGCAGGATGCCGTTGCGTTCGATGCGGATGCGCACGTCCTGGCCCTGCGTGTGCAGCGGCACGGAGTCGGCGAAGTGCAGGTTGGTGTCGGCGCGCACGCGCAGCTTGCCCGCCGGCTGGAAGCTGTCGATGCGGAAGCCGCCATCGGTTCCCGAGCGCGTGCGGAACAGCGACAGCATGCGCCACGGATCGCGGTCCTTCGGAGCCTGCGGATCCTCCTGCTGCACGTGCACGTCGGCGTCGACCACCGGCACGCCGAGGTCGTCGACGACGTAGCCGGTCACCAGCGGCGGCAGCGGCGCCAGGGTGATCGTGCCGAGCTCGATGCGGGTGCGCGGCCGCATCTGCGGGATGCGCACGCGCGCGCCGAGGCGCTGCGCGTCCTCGTCGGACAGCGTCGCGCGCACCGCCGGTGGCGCGTTCTTGGCGTCGAGGCGCAGCTCGAGGAAGGTCTCGAACTCGGCGCGCGGCGTGCAGACGAAGTCGAAGCGGCCGTCGCGCACCGAGTCGAGGCTCGCCGACCAGAGTTCCGCGTCCTGGCTCCACAGCGCCGCCGTCACGACGGCCTGCTCGACCGGCGCGCCGTCGGGCAGCGCGAAGCGACCGGCGACCACCAACTGGTCGGCGCGCAGCGTCACGCGCACGTCGGCGGCGGCGCCGGACTCGCGCGGACCAGGCTGCGCGTCGCCGCCGGCAGGCTGGCGGTCGAGCGGGAAGCGCGCGTACGCCGAGACCACGCCGCCGACGCCTTGCCATGGCAGCACCACCGGCGCCGAGCCCGGCGGCTTCGCCGCGGTCGGCTGCACGAGGCGCGACGGCAGCGCCAGCGGTTGCTTGTCGGCGAACTTCGGCTGCACGATGCCGCGCAGGCCGACGTCGGCGCGCGACAGCACCGGCTCGCCCTTGTGGTCGACGACCAGGATCCGCACCGCCCCGAGCGGCGGCACCGCGAGCTCGATCGTCGCCGTCTCGGCCGGCCGGCCGACGAAGGTCTTGGCGACCGCGCCGGGCACCGCAGCGGTCGCGGCGAAGCGTTCGCCAGCGGCGGGGGTAGGGCGGTTCTCGCGCACGAGTTGGAAGTGGCGCACGACGGCGCGGCCGCGCCGGTCCGTCGCGCCCTGCCAGACGACCTTCGCTTCCTCGCCGTCGTAGCCCTGCACGATCGCGACCGGCACGTCGACCGCGGGCGCCTCCTCGCCGTGCCGCGCGAGCAGCGTGACGGTCTCGTCGGGAACGAGCGCGATGGTGCGGGTGTGGTCGCGCGGCGGCACCCAATCGAGGCCGAACTCGTCGCCACTGCGCGCGGCGCACAGCATCGGTTGGTCGGCGACAGGCAACTCGGCGACGCCCTGGTCGTTGGTCTCGACGCGCGCGCCGAAGGTCTCCGGCCACTCGCGTTCCGGCAACGGCTGGCCGTGGCGCTGGGCGCGTTGCCGCCCCTCGTCCGCGGTCAGGAAGTAGACGATCGCCTGGGGCACCGGCGTCGGCGGATCCCCACGCACGACCAGGACCCGCGGCGCGAGGCTCGGCTCCAGCACCGGATCGGCGAGGTCGGCGTCGGGTCGGGGCGCTGACAGCGGGGCGGCGATTGCCGCAACTGCCTCGCGGGCAGGGGCTTCGGCGGCTGCGGCAACGACTGCGGCCGCCGTCGTGCCGGCGGTGGCATCGGCGGCTGGCGCCGATGGCGGGGGCGGCGGCGGGGGCGTCTGCAGGGTCGCTGCGAACAGCCAGCTGCCCAACGCAAGCATGCCAACGAGGCAGGTGGCGAGGAGCAGAAACCTAGACCGCATCGTGGAACTTGTAGTGGAGCCTTCCCCACAGCCGAAGCCCGACGTCGTAACGCCACCGTCCCAATCCCTCCACACCACCTACGCCATCTCACGTAGTCGCATCACGTTGGGATCGCGCGCTTGCCGATGTACGGCGGAACGGAGGGCGGCGCGTTGCCTCATCCGACGGGACACCTACGATGCGTGAGATCCGAGCTTCGCAAGGCCTACCGCGTTGAACACCATCCCGCGCCGTTTCGTCCGTTGGCTTGCCGCCTTCGTCCCGTGCCTGCTCGGTCTGCTCGCCGCGTGCGGCAGCTATGAGGACAAGCGCATTCGGGAGATGTTGCCCGAGAAGGGCTTCGGCGCGCGCGCCAGCGGCGATGCCACCGTCGAGAACTACGTCGGCGGCCGTGACCTCGTCCAGTTCCTGCTGCCGCCGACCGTGTTGACCCAGCCCAACCTGGCGCGGCTCGCCGAGTTGACCGCCCCGCAGCCTGTTGCGGTCGACGGCACGATCTTCGTCCCGTACGTCGGCCCCGTTGCGGTGCTCGGCAAGACGGAAGCCGAGGCCGCCGCGCTCGTCAACTCGCAGTTGCGCGCGGCCGGCATCGCGCTCGACCTCGACATCCAGGCGCGCATCGTGCAGCTCAGCAGCTTCTCGCAGAAGTGGTTCTACGCCTACGGCGAGGTCGGCCTGCGCGGCCAGGTCCCGCTGGAGACGGACCTCACCTTCTGGGATGCGATGAACGCCTGTGGCTGGACGCCGCTCGCCAACCTCGGCCGCGTGTACCTGATCAAGCCCGACGCCGAGCACCCGCTGGTGATGGAGATCAACTTCCGCGAGATGATCACCACCGGCCTGACCGCGACCAACGTGCCGATCCGCGAGCGCGACGTCATCTACGTGCCGCCGACCTTCCTCGGCCTCGTCGCGCGCCTGCTGCAGCGCCTGCTCGAGCCGATCGGCCTCGCCGTGCAGACGGTGCTCGGCATCGCGCAGGCGCAGTACGCGTACGACATCATCCGCGGCGACACGGCCAACAACGGCATCTTCTTCCGCTACTGATGACGCGCTCCGGCACGACGCAACCGCCCGCCACAGCGGGGCGCCAGGAGCGCCGCCGCGGGGAGGCGCCGTGACCCAGGTCGAACTGCCGCAGCTGTCGCTGCAGCGCTACGTCGACCTCGTGCGACGTCGGCGTTGGCAGTTGGTGCCGATCTCGCTGCTCGGGCTCGTGGTCGGCGCCGTCGTCGCCTTCCTGATCCCCAAGTACTACGTCGCCGAGGCCTCGGTCGAGCACCAGGAGGTCGCGGGCGAGATGGAGCGCGGCGAGAACCCGTTCAAGCGCATCGTCGACAGCTCGCAGGAGACCATCCGGCTCGCCGCCGGCAAGGCGATGGAGGCGCTGAAGTGGCCTGAGGCGGCGATCGGCGACCCGAGCCGACGCACGCTCGAGGAGGCGAAGGTCCGATCGCGCCTCGTCGTCATCGACTCGAACGCCGGCGACAAGACGCGCACCTACGCGCACATCCGCATCCTCTACAAGGACACGGACGCGCAGAGGTCCGCTGACTTCGCCAACGCGCTGGTCGACACCTGGATCCAGGGGCGCGTGCAGAAGCTGCGCAGCAGCCACCAGGAACAGGCGACGCGCGCCAACGCCGACTTCACCGAGTGGGATCGCACCTACGAGCGCTACCTGCAGGAGAAGCAGGACCTCGAAGTGCGCTTCCGCATCCGGCCGGACTTCGATCCGCGGCTGCAGCAGGAGGAGATGCGGCGCCGCCAGGACACGCAGCGCATGCTGCGCGAGCAGTTGCGCGACCGCGAGACGAAGGTCGCCATGCACAAGGCGGACGCGGAGCGGACGCGCACCGAGCTGGCGGCGACGGCGGAGCGCGTGGCGCCGTCCCAGCGCGAGCTGCTCGAGGCGGCGCGCACGCGGCCGGAGCTCGCGCCGCTCTTGCTGCAGTTGCAGCTGTCGGTCGCCGGGCTCGAGGCGTGGAAGCCGGGCACGCGCGAGCGGACCAAGCAGGAGCGCGAGATCGCGCGCATGCGCGACACGATCTTCGCGTCGATGGCGCTCGACCTCGACGCGGACGGCAAGATCGCCAACCCGGCGCACGCCGCCCTGGTCAAGAAGCTCGCCGAAGCGGTCGCCGCCGGCGAGCAGCTCGTCGGCGAGATCGAGCGCCTGCAGCGCGACATCGCGGCGGACACGCTGGAGATCGAGCAGCTGGCCGAGGGCTACCGCTTGATCGAGAGCAAGCGCAAGGACCTCGACACGGCGGCGCAGAAGCGCACCGACGCCGCCGCTCGCCAGCAGAAGCAGGGGCAGTACCTCGCCGCTCTCGAGCAGCAGCTGCCGGTCCAGCCGCTGCAGCGCGCGACGCCGCCGCCGCACCCGACCGACCCCAACATCCTGGTCGTCGCGTTGATCGGCGCCGTCCTCGGCCTTGGCGCCGCGATCGGCCTGATCCTGTTGCTCGACCTGTTGCAGGGCACCTTCAAGACCGCCGAGGACGTCGAGCGCGCGCTCGGCGTGCAGGTGCTCGGCGCCATGAGCCACATGGAGACCGACGCGGAGCGGACCTTCGCGGTCCGCAGCCGTCGTCGCGCCGGCGTCACCGCGTTCCTGTTCATGGGCCTCGTGGTGGCGGTCGTGGTCGTCTACTACCGCGCGCCGACGCGCCTGCCGGGCATCGTCCGCGACCTGCTCGCGCTCGTGCTGGGCGACTGACCGGGGGCCGCGATGCGCGACGTCCTGGTCTTCGCGATCGTGCTGTTCCTGCTGCCGACCAGCATCCGTCGGCCGTTCGTGGGCTTGCTGCTGTTCAGCTGGCTCGCGTACATGCGGCCCCAGGACCTGTGCTGGGGCTTCGCCCGCACGATGCGCATGTCGTTCTTCGTCGGCGTCGCCATGGTGCTCGGGTGGTGGGCCTACGAACAAGGCGCGCGCCGCTTCGCCAAGTGGGACGTGCGCAGCGGTTCGATGGCGGCGTTGGCCGTGCTGGTGACGGTCAGCTACGCCTTCGCGCAGCACCAGAACGCCTACACCAACCAGTACTTCGTCGAGTTCCTCAAGATCGTCGTCATCGCGCTGTTCACCACCGCGCAGATCGACTCCCGCGAGCGGTTGCGCTTGATGCTCTGGACGATCGCGATCTCGCTCGGCTTCTTCGGCGTCAAGAACGGCCTGCTCGGCGTCCTCAGCGGCGGCTCGCCGATCCTGCGCGGCCCGGGCGGCATGCTCGAGGACAACAACGACTTCGCGTTGGCGTTGGTGATGAACGTGCCGCTGCTGTGGTACCTCGGCATCGACGACGGTCGGGCATGGGTCAAGCGCGCCACCCAGGCCGCCGTGTTCTTCTCGCTGGTCTCGATCGTGCTGACGCACAGCCGCGGCGCCTTCCTGGCGTTGACGATGACCTCGTTGTGGATGGCGTGGCGGTCGGGTCGCCTCTTCCGCGCCGGCATGGGCCTCGCCGCGGCGGCCGGCTTGTTCCTCCTGCTGGCGCCGGAGTCGGTGCTCGAGCGCCTGTCCTCGATCGGCGACACCAAGGAGTCGTCGGCGAACGCGCGCCTCACCGCGTGGGCCACGGCGTTCCGCATGATCAGCGACAACCCGCTGCTCGGCGTCGGCCTGCGCAACTTCCAGCCGCGCTACGCCGAGTACTCGGTGGTGCCGCTGCCGCCGGGCGGCACGACCTACGTGGCGCACAACAGCTACCTGCAGATCTGGGCGGAGAGCGGCAGCCTCGCGTTCGTCGTCTACCTGCTGCTGCTCGCCTCCGTGTTCGTGACCTGCCGCCGCATCGTCTCCATGGGCCGCATGCGTCCGGACCTCGCCTGGGCGGCCAACTATGCGCGCATGATGGAAGCGACCACCGTCGGCTTCCTGGTCGGCGCCTTCTTCCTCAACCGCGGCCACTTCGACCTCGTCTACCACTGGCTGGCGCTGGTCACGGCTCTGTCGGCGATCACGGCCGCGGCGTGGCGCGAGGCGCCGGCGGGGCAGCAGGCGAGCTTCGCGCGCGGGATCACGGTGCGCTGGGGGCGCGGTCGGGCCGCGTTCGCGCGCGCCGGCGCGACGGTGGCCACCG
>JBEITC010000049.1:0-14113 GCA_040375075.1 Planctomycetota bacterium
ATTCCCCGCTCAAATGAATCTGCGGTGACTTCAATCGCGCGCAGCTGCACCGCCTCGAGCAGCCGCTTCGCCAGCACCTTCTCGAGCTCGTCACCAATCGACACCTCAAGGATCTCTCCGATCCCACCGCCCTTCTGGTGTGGATTCCTTCCCTTCGCAACAAGGATCTTCGCCATGAATCGCGCCATGAAGGGGTCGTGATCCTTGAGTGCGCGGAGAACCTGAAGCACCGGCTCAAAGGCGGAACCCTCAACCGCAGTTTCTGGATCCTTCAGCTCTTTCTTTGTGAGGTAGACGGGGAGGATGATGTAGCCGGTTGTCTTCATGCTCGTGCCCATCGGCCGGCGCATCGCGCGGTAGCCTTTCCCGCCCATGCCCACCGCGACCGCGATGCCCGGACCAGCTGCCATGCGCTGGCCGGCGCTCGACGGCCTGCGCGCGCTCGCCGTGCTGCTGGTGCTCTACAACCACGCGCCGTCGCTGTTCGGCCGCGGCCAAGGCGCTCCGGGCGGCGTGTTCCACGGCAGCCGCGGCGCGTGGATCGGCGTCGATCTGTTCTTCGTGCTCAGCGGCTTCCTGATCACCGGCATCCTGCTGCACGGCCGCGACAGGCCCGGCGCGCTCGGGCGCTTCTGGAAGCGCCGCGCGCTGCGCATCTTCCCGCTCGCGTACGTCTACCTGGGCGCGCTCGCGGCGTTGGCGTGGGGCACGACGGCGTTCGTCGAACTGCGCGATCCGGCGTCGTTCGGCTGGGCGACGGCCTACCTGCTCAACCTCCACCTCGCCGACGTCGGCTGGGGCGCGCCGGCGCTGGCGCTGCTGTGGAGCCTCGCGGTCGAGGAGCAGTTCTACGTGCTGTGGCCGCTGCTGGCGCTGCGCCTGGGCGAACGCGCGCTCGTCATCGCGTTGGCGCTCGCCGTCGCCGCCGCGCCGTTCCTGCGCATGGCGACCCTGGCCGGCGCCGGCGACGTCGCCGCCTACGTGCTGCCGTGGTGCCGCATGGACGCGCTCGCGTGGGGCGCGCTGCTCGCGCTCGGTTGGCGATCGCCATGGCAGCCGCGCCTCGCCGCCGCGGCGCGCTGGCTGGCGCTGCCGGCGCTCGGCGTCGTCGCGTGGACGATCGGCGGCCGGATCGTGCCGGTCGGCGACGGCGCGACGCACGGCTTCGTCGGCTTCGGATTCACCGCGATCGCGGTCGCGTTCGCCGTGCTCGTCGCGCTCGCGCTCGACCCGCCGCGCGTCGTCGCCGGCGTGCTGGGCGCCGCGCCGCTGCGCGCCATCGGCAAGGTGTCGTACGGCGTCTACGTCTGGCACGTGATCACGGCGCACGTCGTCGGCCGCGCGCTGCACGCGGCCTGGCCGACGCTGCCGCTGTGGGCTTATCTCGCCGCGTGGCTGCTGCTGCTCGCCGCCGTGACCGCCGCGAGCTGGCGCTGGTTCGAGGCGCCGCTGCTGCGGCTCAAGGAGCGCTGGGCGGCGTGACCTTCGCCGATTCCGCGGCGAGCACGCCCTTCAGCCAGTCGCACGTGAAGTTGCGGCACGTCACCGAGCGGTCCTCGTAGATCGAGCAGGCCTTGACCGTGCGGTTGTAGAACACGCACGGGTAGTCGCGCCGCGTCGTGTCGACGCGCAGCGCCGGATAGCACTTGGGGTCCTGCCAGTGCGAGCGATCGGCGAACAGGCGCGAGCCCTCCTCGAACTCGAAGAACACGTCCTCGCGCGCGAGGTCCGGGTTGCCGAAGCGCTTGCGCAGACGCTCGAGCAAGGCCTCGGCGTCGGGGATCGGGCCGATGACGTAGTTGCGGTCCTCGAGCGTGCAGCAACCGCCGTGGTTGCCGGCCTTGCCGAAGCAGTTGGTGGCGCAGTGGTTCATGCGGCGGTTGGTCCCGCGCGTCCCATCGGCCGCGGCGCCATCACGCCTGCACGGCGGCGCGCCATGCGCCGCAACCACCGATGCCGCCGGCGGCCTGCGCGCCGGCCGGGCTCAGGGATTCCAGGTCGGCGGCACGACGAAGCGCCACTTGTCCCAGCGATCGTCGTCGCTGAGCGGCGCTTGCAGCAGCAGCTCGCCGTACTGGCGCGCACGGTCGCGGTCCGTCTGGGCCGTCGCGGTCTCGGCGAGCATCAGCAACCCGCCGAGCAGGAAGCTGTGGGCGCCGCGCAGCGGATCGTCGCCGAAGCGGATGCCGTACTGCGCGTCGAAGCGGTCGGGCGCGACGTTCGCGCCGTCGACGGTCAACGGCACGTAGTACCGCAGGCCCTCGGTGACGAAGCCGAACTGCGTCGACGGCACGTTGCGCACCCAGGCGTGCTCGACGACCTGCGGGATCGCGCTCGCCAGCTGCAGCGCCAGCGGATCGCCGAAGTGCTTCCACGCGCCGAGCAGGCCGTAGAGCAGCGGGCCGTGCTGCCACGGCATCGCGTACTCGAGCGGCGTCGGCCAGCCTGGCCGCGAGCCGTCGACGGCGACGGCGACGGCGCGCATCGGCGACTCCTTCTTGCGGTCGCGGTCGACGATGCCGTGCAGGCGGTCGAGCGCCGCGTTGCGGAAGCGCAGGTCGCCGGTGACGAGGAAGGCCTGCACGAAGCCCTGCAGGCACCAGCCCTCGGCGCGCGCCGGCATCAGTGAGCTCGTGTAGTAGCCGTTCGGGCGCATCAGGCCGCGCAGGCTCTCGCCGAGCTGCCGCAGCTCCTCCTTGGCCCAGGCGTCGCCGGTCACCGTCCAGTAGTCGAACACGAGGTCCATCGACCAGTGCTCGATGTCGAACGGACGGAAGCCGTGCGCGTGCGCAATCGGGCTGGCGGGGACGCGCGTGCGGTACGCGGCGTACGGATCGTTCGTGCGGAAGCGCCGGCGGCCGAGCGACTCCTGCGCGTAGTCCGTCGCGCCGGGGTAGAGCGGCACGCCGTTCCACAGCAACAGCGGATCGGCGTCGCCGACGCGCAGGCCGTAGAGGTGATACGGCCGCATCGCCTGCGTCCACGCCTGCTGCTCGAGCATCAGCAGCAGCCGGCTGTCGCGCGACTGCACGGCGTGGCCGAGCATCTGCGAGAGCGGGCCGTTGCGCGGCGAGCCGGTCGCCTCCGTCAGCAGGAAGTCGCCGTGCGCGCCCCACGAGCCGAAGTTGCCGGCGTTCGCCGACCAGCTCGCCCACGCCGACGCGGCGCGCTGCGCGGCGTCGCTCGGCGCGGTCCCCGGGCCACCGAGCACGCCGAGCGCTTGCGTCGTGCGCCACGACGCCTGCGCGGCCAGCGGGAACAGCGGCTGGTCGACCAGCGCCTGCGCGCCGACGCGGTCGGCGGCGTGCTGCGTCGCCGACGCGCCCGGCTCGTCGCGCAGCACGACGAAGCGCCAACGGCGCGTCTGCCCGTCGCTGACGTAGGTGTCGCGCAGCACTTCGAAGGTCGTGCGCGCGCCGCTGACGACCGCCGGACCGATCGCCTCCTCGGCCGGTCGGTACGGCAACGCGAGGTCGGCGCCTTCGACGAAGAAGCGCACGCTGTCCACGTCGACGCCGCCGAGCGGGTAGAGGTTGGGGTCGCTGCTGCCGGCCGGATCGTCCTTGCCGAGGTAGTCGTTGCCGACGACGAGGTCGACGATCGCGGTCGGTTGGTCGCGCAGCTCGGTGACGTACCACGTCGCCGTCAGGTAGTTGCGGCCGATGCTGTTCGGCGCGCCGCTGAAGGGATACGTGCGCAGCCGGCGCGTCCGCGCGAGCGCGGTCTCGTGCAGCGTCTCGGTCTGGCCGGAGAAGCCCGCTTGGTACACGACGCCGAAGGCGTCCTCGACCTGCACGCCCATGTATGGCAGCGCGGTCGCGAACGCCGGATTGGGCGTGAAGGCGCCGCCGACCGTGCTGCCGGCGCCGTCGATCACGTCGAAGCTGAGGCGACTGGCGGCCGGCAGGTCCATCGTCCACTGCGCCTGCGCGACGCGGACCGAGCGATCGGGCCAGCGCTGCAGCACGCGCCACGTCGTCGACTGGCCCTGCACCGACCACTGCGACAGGTCGGTGACCTGACCCCAGACGAACGGCACCGACGCGAACACGGTCGCATTGCGCGCCGGGCCGCGGTTCTCGACCTCGACGACCGGTCGGTACGCGAGCGACGCCTGCTCGCCCGGGCCGCGGTAGGCGCCGGCGATCGGCCCCCAGTCGCGCGGAACCACCGGCGCCGGGCCGCCGCCGCCTCCACCGCCACCGCCACCTCCACCACCGCCGCCGGCATCACCGCCGCCACCGCCGCCGCAGGCCGCCACGAAGAGCAGCGGCAGGGCGAAGAGGTGGCGACGCAGCGGTGGATGGGTCGAGGCAGCAATCATGGCGAACAGACGCCAAGGCGAGGCTTTCCTCCCACAAGGCGAGCCGAAGTCTGCCGCTTCTACGGGATTTCGCCAGTAGCCCCGCCATGTGCGCAGCCTCCGTCCGCCGACGCGCAAGCCATCGACGCGCCGACGCAATCCGCAACGGTGCGTCGACGGTCCGACGGCGTCGGGAGGTGGCGGTTGCCGCCGCGGCAACTCAGCTGCGCGTCGACATCGTGCCGCCGAAGCCACGGCTGCGCAGCTTCACCAGCATGCGCGCCTGCGCCGCCGCGCAGGCCTGCCGCGCCGTCTCTTCGGACGAGTAGCCGAGCGCCTCGGCGATGACCGGGAACGTCGCGGCCTCGAGCAGACGCATCTCGAGCAGGCGCCGCTGCCGCTCGGGCAGTTCGGCCAGCGCCTCGCGCACGAGCGCCGCGCGCTCGCCGAGCGAAGCCGCCAGCGTCGGCGTCGCCTCACGATTGTCGGCGGCGACGGCGGCGAGGCCCGCCGTCGGCTCGACCACCTGCTTGCGGCCGTCGCGGCGCGCGGCTTCGTGGAAACGCACGGCGTCGAGCAGCCGGTGGCGCACCAGCGTGCCGAGGTAGGCATAGAACGGCTCGGGGCCGACGAAGCTGGTGTCGGCGAGGTCGCGCACGACCGCGGCGAGCACTTCGTGCACGACGTCGTGCGTGCTGAACAGCGGCATCATCCAGCGATGCTTCTGCCGGAAGTCGCGCTCGAGGTCGCGGTGCACGAGCCGTTGCACCGGTTCGTAGCAGTGCGCGACGAGCCGGTCCTTGGCCGCCGCGTCGCCCGCCGCCGCCGCGACGATCGTCGCGTGCAGCTCCGGCCACGCCATGATCACAAGCCCACCTGGACCGGCCACGCCTCCGCGATCGCCGTGAAGCCGGCGTCGACCGCGGCCCAGCGGAACGTCAGCGACTGGCCGCTGAGCGCATAGCCCGCCGGGATCGCGAAGCTGTAGCCGATGGGATCGCCGGGAACGGCCGGCGAGGTGTTGCGCAGTTGGATCGGCCCGAGCGGGTACAGCGTCAGGTCGGCGCCGATGGTCACGTACAGCACGGCGACGCCGGGCGTGACGCCGGTCAGCGGCGGCCAACCGACCATCCACGTGTCGTACCAGGCCTGACCGCCGGAGTAGCGGCGCAAGGCCGTGGCGTGGATCGACGGCACGCCGAGCAGCCCCGGGCGCGTCAGGCCGCACGAACTGCCGAAGTCGTCGCCGCCCGGCGGCAGCTGGCCCTGCGTCGTGAGCCGCGGATCGAGCGTGCAGATCGCGTCGACGTCGTCGTTCTGGCCCTTGCCGATCGACGTGCTGACGTTGGTGCCGTCCTGCTTCTTGAGCGGCACGGCGGCGCCGCCGTCGGTCGACATGTCGACGAACAGGAACTGATCGCGCGCCGTGCCGACGCACGAGAACAGCAGCTTGTTGGCGACGGCGTCGACCGCGAGGCCGTCGATGTCCTCGCCCTGCTGCAGGCCGAGGTCGTACCAGAAGCGGAAGACGCTCGGCTGGCCCCACGACGCGGTCGGGCTGGCCCGCGAGACCTTGAGGATGTTGGCGCCGCTCGGCACGTTGCTCGCCGTGCTGCCCCACCAGAACGACGGCACGAGGCTCGCGGTCTGCGCCGAGACGGTGAAGTAGATCGTCTGCGTCGTGCCGACGAGCGGCCCGAAGCCCGGCTCCAACGTCGTCAGCGTGCCCTGGTCGCGGCCGAACATGAGCGGGAAGTCGACGGCGTCGACCTCGACGCCGGCCGGCACGCCGAGTTCGGCGCGCGAGTGGCTGCGCTCGGTGCGGCCGACCAGCTGCGACGGATAGACGCTGCCCGGCAGGACCCACGAGAACAGCGCGCCGCCGATGCTGCCGAGCGCCGCTTCCTGCGCGATGCGCGAACCGGCGGCGCCGGTCGCCCCCTGCTTGAGCGAGAACGAGATCAGCCCCCAGGCGTTCGCCGGGACCGCCAGCTGGCCGCTGCTGTTGGCGAGGATCTCGTCGCGACCGAGGCTGATGTCGTCGATGTCGAGCTGCACCGGCCCGTTCCACTGCAGGAGGATCGAGCGCAGGTCCGGCTGCGTCTGCGGGCTCGGCAGCGCCACGGTCGGCGCGAGCGTGAAGCCGTTGCGGTGCACGCGCGTCTCGGCGTCCGTGCTGCCGCTCAATCCGCCGTCGACCAGCACGGCGGCGGCAGCGCCGGCGAGCGGGCCGCGGGACTCGTTGACGCCCTGCGCGACGACCGGAACGGCGACGAGCACGGCGGAGACGACGGCGAGCGAAGAACGCGAGGCCATGGGAAACCAGCAGCGTAGCGGCCGGCGCGCATCCAAGGGGAAATCGGCCGGCGCCGCCGTTCGCCTCAGCGGAACGGCTTCAGCCCGGCGTCGATCTCCTCCTCCAGCCGGCGCTGGAAGCGCTCGTCGCCATCGGCCCGCTGGCGCGCCAGCTGCCGCATGATCGCCGCCAACCACGCGGTCTGCTCGGCGTCGAGCCCGCCCGGCGGCATCAGGAAGGCGAGGTTGGCGAGCTGGTAGGCGTTGTCCGGATCGGCCAGCAGCGTGCGCGCGAACGGCACGAACGCCGCCTGCGGCCGATCCTCCATCAGCGCGACGGCGATCTCGCGCCGCTGCCGCGCCTCGGCGGTCGCGCGCACGGCCAGCGCCTCGTCGTAGGCGGCGACGGCGCGCGCCGCTGCCGCGCGCGATGCCGCGACGTCGCCGCCGCGCAGCGCCAGCGCCTCGGCCTGCGCGATCGAGCCGAGCAGGTCCGGCTGCTTCCACGCCTCGCCGCGCAGGCCGGTCTTCTCGAGGCCCTCGGCGAACGCGTAGGCGCCGGCGAAGTCGCCGCGCGTGCGCAGCAGCTGCGCCAGCGTGAAGCGCGTGTTCCAGGCGAACGGCCGCACGCGCAGCGCTTCGCGCAGGTGATGCTCGGCCTGCGCGAGATCGCCAAGACGCAGATGCGCGATGCCGAGGTTCTGGTGCGGACCGTGGCGATCGGGACGCAGCGCCAGCGACGCCTCGAACTCGGGGATCGCCGCGCGGTAGTCGCGCCGCAGCATCAGCGCGACGCCGCGCATCGCGCAGGTGCGCGCCGTCCTGCCGCCGTAGAGCGCTTCGAGCGCGACCGTCTCGTCGTACAGCTGCTTGATCGTCGCGGCCTGCGCTTCGCCCTGGCGCCGCTCGCACAGCGCGGCGAGCGAGAACAACCGGCCGTCGCGCGCTGGCGCGTACGCATCGGCGGCGCGGGCGAACAGCGCGTCGGCGCGTTCGGCGAAGCCGGCGACGTCGCTCTGGCGCAGCTCGTGGTAGCCGGCGACGAAGCACTCCGGCGGCGACTGCGGCGCCGGCAGGCCGGCGGTGTCGATCGCCTTGGCGCCGGCGCGCGCCGGATCGGCGGCGGCGTAGCGGGCCGCGAGCGCCTGCAGGTACGGGCTGTCGCCGCGCGCCGCGAGCACGGCGAAGTCGGCGGCGGCGCCATCGCGTTCGCCGAGGTCCTGGCGCAAGCAGGCGCGGAACAGCCGCGCCGGCAGATCGCCGGGATCGAGCGCCAGCAACTGGTCGAGCAGGCCGATGCCGGTCCGATGCTCGCCGTGCAGCGCGCCGAGGATGCGCTCGTCGGGCCAGCCTTCGATCGCCAGCAGCGACGGCATCGTCGCGTAGAGGCCGCGCTGCGCGGCGGCACGGGCCTCGGCGCGCTGCGAGCCGACGATCGGCACGACGAACGCGGCGACGACGACCAGCAGCGCGGCGGCGAGCGCGGCGATCGGCTTCGCGGGCGCGCGGCGCCACGCGCGCAGCCGCCGGCCGAAGGCGCTGATCGGCCGCGCGCTGACCGGCAGGTGCTGCAAGAAGGCGTCGAGGTCGGCGGCGAGCGCGCTGGCCGTGGCGTAGCGGCGCTCCGGCTGCCGCTCGAGGCAGCGCTCGACGATCGCGACGAGGTCGCGCGGCAAGCCCGGCCGCAGCTGGGCGAGCGGCGCTGGATCGGACGTCTGCAGCGCGGCGAGCACCTGCGCGATCTCGCCCTCGTACGGCGTGCGGCCGGCGAGCAGGTGGTAGAGCGTCGCGCCGAGGCCGTAGACGTCGAGCGACGGCTTCACCTCGCCGACGCCGCCGGCGTGCAGCTGCTCGGGCGCCATGTACCACGGCGTGCCGAGCGTCGTCTGCGTGGCGGTGAGCTTCTCGGCGGCGTGGTGCGCGGCGATGCCGAAGTCGAGCAGCACCGGCCGGCCCGTGCGGTCGACGAAGACGTTGGACGGCTTGACGTCGCGATGCACGAGGCCGCGCTCGTGCGCGGCGCCGAGGCCGAGCGCGAGCTCGCGCACCCAGCGCGCGCACAGCCGCGGCCAGGTGACGTCGGCCGGCTGCGCGCCGCACAGCGACGCGACGGCCGCCAGCGGCGCCTCGCCGTCGTCGATGCGATGCTGCAGCGCGGCGAGCGTCGAGCCCTCCAGCAGCTCCATGACGAGGAACTGCACGCCTTCGGGCGTGCGGCCGCGATCGAACACGGCGACGACGTTGGGATGCTGCAGCATCGCCAGCGCCTCGGCCTCGCGCTGGAAGCGCCGCTCCGCCTCGGCGTCGCGGAACATCCGCACGTCGAGGATCTTGACCGCGACGCTGCGCCGCAGCTCCTGGTCCTCGCCGCGGTAGACGACGCCCATCGCGCCACGGCCGAGGCACGACGCCAGCTTGTAGCGGCCGGCGAGCAGCGCGCCTTGCAGCGGGTCTTCGCGCAGCGCCGCCTGCTGCAGCGACGGCAGCTGCCGCTGCATGCCGAGCAGTTCGGCGACGACGTCGGCGAGGTGCGGCTGTTCGGCGCAGAGCGCCGCCGGATCGACTGCTTCGCCAGCGTCGAGCCGCGCGATCCCGCGCGCGACGAGGTCGACGAGGATCTCGGTCTCCCGGGGATTGCGGGCGAGGCTCACGGCGCGGCAGTGTACCGCTGGGCTGGAGCCGATCGCGTCGGCGTTCCGTCGCCGCGTCGGCCCGGCGATCCGCGCCGACGCGTGGATCGGTGTTGGCCGTGTCCCCGTCGGCAGGGTCGCTGCGCAGGTCCCTGGCGCCATTGCGGCCGGCGCCGCGCGGACGTCGCGAGCCGCACGCGCCGACGCCTGACGGCGGCGTCAGCGCGCTCGCGCGCTCAGCGGATCGTCGCGGCGCCGCCGTTCGACAGCGACAGCAGCGCGCCGAACTCGAGCGCCTGGTTGTAGAGCTGGAAGCCCGACAGCGCGGGGTTGTTGGGGATCGCGAGGCTCCACGTCGCCGTGCTGCCGCTCGCGACGAGGAAGTCGACGAGGTCCGGGCTGGCGAGCGCCGTGCAGCCGGGCACGAACTCCGGGATCGGCAGCGGCAGGTTGAGCTGCGCGATGCCGGTCAGCATGAACGGCAGGCCCGCGCCGATGTTGGCGACGTTGAGCGCGAACGTGCCGCCGATCGCCGGCAGGCTGCCGAGCGCGAGCGTCGCGGTGCCGCAGCCAGCGCCGTACGTCGACCACGTCGGCGAGACGTCGCGGATCTGGAACGCCGTCAGGTGCGAGCGCAGGAAGTTGGCCGCGACCGGGTGCGAGCCCTGCACCAACAACCACAGCTGGTCGGTCGCGCTCGTGCGCGTGAACGCGCCGGTGCAGTGCGAGCCGAACAGGACGTCCGTGCCGCCGAGCGCCGGGTTGTTGTCGGGGTCGCCGTCGAGCGGCGCCGACAGCGGGCCCTGCAGCAGCGTGCCGAGGTTGGTCGCTTCGCCGCCCGCGAGGACCACCGCGCCGATCGCCGAACTCAGCGTCATCGCGCGGTCGTAGAGCGCCGACGTGCCGGTGCCGAGCCGCTGGTCGGTGAACCAGCACTGGATCTCGTACGTGCGGCCGACGGCCAGCGGCGCGAGGTTGTCGATGCGGATCGCGCCCCAACCGGTCGGATTGCCGGTGGCCGCGGCGCTGGTCGCGCGCGCCGACGACAGCATCAGGTCGTAGGCGGCATCGCCGGTCGTCGAGGTGTTCATCGCGAGCGTCGACGCATTGGTCCAGCCGGTCGGCGCGAACGCGCCGACGAACTGCACGCCGTTGACGAGCGGCGACTGGGTCGCGGTCGCCGAGTGCAGGTTGCGGGCGACGACGAGCGTGCCGTTGGTGTTGACGTCGGTGGCGGCGAGCGTCGGCAGCACCGGCCCCCAGGCGATGGTCTGGGCGAAGGCGGGCGCGGCGAGCAGCGCGGCAGCGAGCAGCAGGTGGTGATGCATGGGATGGGCCTCGGCGATGGAACGGGTCAGCGGGCCAAGGGCGGCGCAGAAAAGGAGACGGCCGGCCCCGTCGCGAGGTGGGCGACGAAGCCGGCCGAACAGGGCGCGCAAGCCTACCTGCTTTGCGGCATCTGGGCTGGCGCGGCGACCACGCACCGCGACCGGCGGCGGCAAATCGGTCGGATTGTTGCCGTAAGTCGTTGCCCCAGAAGGCCCTGCGCGCGTCTCAAAAAATCGTCGGCCGCCACCTTGGGATCGGGCGCGCCAACCCGCTGGAGCAGGCAGGCCGGGATGTCCCCGCGCCGTGACCACTTCCCTCCAGCTGATCATGAACCGCTCCTCCCTCTTCACCCTCGGCGTCGCCGCGGGCCTCTCGCTGATCGCCCGCTCCGTTGCCCAAGCCGACGGCGCGGGCCCGATCGTTCCCGGCAACCCGCAGGTCGCCCTGCAGTACGGCTCGTTCGACCCCAAGGTCGGCACGCTGCCGATCCCGGCCGTGCTCAAGGCCGGCGCCGACACGCGCCTGTGGATCGTGCAGTTCCACGGCGCGCCGACCGACGACGACCGCGAAGCGCTGAAGGCGCTCGGCGTCACCGTGCACGGCTACCTGCCGCACACCTGCCATCTCGTGCGCATGGACGGCGCCGCCATCCGCGCCGTCGGCGACCTGCCCGCGGTGCGCTGGATCGGCGCGTACGAGCCCGCCTACCGCCTGGAGCCCGTGCTGCTCGAAGCGCTCGCCAACGGCGTGTCGCTCGGCAAGGCCCGCTACAACCTCGTCGTCGCCGACAAGCGCACGCAGAAGGGCGCGCTGGCCGAGAAGATCGCCGCCATCGGCGGCACGGTCGTCGACCGCCACGAGAAGGGCCTGCTGCTGACCGCCGACCTCGACGGCGCGCAGCTCGCCGCCGCGGCGCGCTTCGACGAGGTCTTGTGGATCGACCGCTGGTCGGCGCCGGGCGAGGACATGGACAACGTGCGCGTCCAGGGCGGCGGCGCCGCCGTCGAGACGCTGGCCGGCTACACCGGCACGGGCATCCGCGGCCACGTCTACGAGGGCGTCGAGGCCAACCACCCCGACTTCAACACGGCGCTCGTCAACGTGCGCAGCGGCGGCGGCGCCGAGAGGCACGGCCACTGCACGGCCGGCATCGTCTTCGGCAACGGCGCGAGCGCGCCGCAGGCGACGGGCATGGCGCGCAACGCGGTCGGCTTCTTCACGGAGTTCACCTCGGTGACGCCGGGCTTCTCGCGCAACATGGTCATCGACGAGGTCGTCAACGTGCACCAGTGCATGTTCACGACCGCGTCGTGGGGCGGCGGCCTGACCAGCGCGTACACGTCCGAGTCGGCCGACGCCGACGACATCGTGTTCGACCACCGCATCCCGTGGACCAACAGCATGTCCAACTGGGGCAGCGCGTCGCAGGTGCGGCCCGAAGCGTGGGCCAAGAACGTCATCTCGGTCGGCGGCGTCAACCACTTCAACAACGCCAACGCGGCCGACGACTCGTGGGCGGCCGGCGGCGCCTCGATCGGGCCGGCGGCGGACGGCCGCATGAAGCCGGACCTCAGCGCCTGCTACGAGAACGTCTGGACGTCGGACCTCAGCGGCGCCGCCGGCTACGCGGCCGGCAACTCGACGACCGGCTTCAACGGCACGTCGGCCGCGACGCCGATCGTCGCGGGGCACAACGCCATCGCGATCCAGATGTACACGGACAACCTGTTCAACACGCCGCCGCGCGTCGAGGGCGGCACGCGCTTCGAGAACCGTCCGTACGCGCAGACGCTGAAGGCGCTGATGATCACGGGCGCCGACCAGTACACGATGACCGCGACGGACAACCGCCGCGAGCACGTCGGCTGGGGCTTCCCGAACCTCAACAACCTGCTGACGCGCAAGGACCGCTTCACGGTCGTCCCCGAGGACCGGCCGATCGCGCAGGGCGGCACGCACAGCTACCAGGTCAACGTGCTGGCCGGCGAGACGACGCTGAAGGTCTGCATGACGTACCTCGACCCGGCCGGCAATCCCGCCGCCGCGCTCGACCGCGTCAACGACCTGACGCTGCGCGTCATCGCGCCTGACGGCACGTCGTACTGGGGCAACGTCGGCCTCAAGGGCGCGGCGCAGACGCGCTTCAGCGCCACCGGCGGCGCCGCGGACACGATCGACACGGTCGAGTGCGTGATGCTGCAGAACCCGCAGGCCGGCACGTGGACCGTCGAGGTCACCGCGCCGACCGTGACGCAGGACGCGCACCTCGCCACGGCGGCGACCGACGCGACCTACGCGCTGGTCGTCAACGGCGGCACGCGCCTCTTCGGCTCGGGCTGCGCCCGCTTCGTCCCCGACGTCAGCCCGACGTCGGCTTCGGGCAACTACTGGCCCTTCGGCGGCAACCCGACGCAGACGCTGAACACGCTGTACGCCGGCGGCAACTTCGGCGCGTCGGGCGGCGCGGTCTACCTCAACGTGACCGCCTCGTCGGACCTTTGGATCGGCGGCCTCGAC
Organism: Planctomycetota bacterium; assembly: GCA_040375075.1. Classification (GTDB taxonomy): domain Bacteria; phylum Planctomycetota; class UBA1135; order UBA1135; family UBA2386; genus UBA2386. The sequence continues at coordinate 13,075 of JBEITC010000049.1, forward strand.
ATCAACACCAACGCGCTGGCCGGGCAGGAACTGCGCCTCGACGTCTACCGCACCAACCTCGGCGTGTCGCACGTCGGCAACGAGACCAACCCGGCGGCGTGGCTGCCGCTGACCGCCGGCAAGGGCGTGTCGGCGGGTCCTGACGCGCCGAGCCGCATCGAGTTCGCCGAGCCGTTCTTCCTGCCGACCGGCACGTACGGCCTCGCGATCGATGCGTCGAACTTCGAGCACCGCTACACCAACGGCACCGGCGGCAACCAGAACTACGCGCTGGGCGCGCTGTCGCTCGCGGCCGGCTCGGCCAGCAACGTCGCCTTCGCCGGCGTCGTGTACACGCCGCGCGTCGCCAACGTCTCGCTGCTGCACCGCTACGACGCCGGGCTCGGCACGAACATGCGCTGGCAGACCATCGTCCGTCGCGCCGACCTCGGCACGGCCGGCGCCATCCGCAGCCTGGCGTTCTCGCCGCAGGCCGGCGGCCGCCACTGGAACCGCCAGCTGACCGTCCGCATGGCGCACGTCGCCACCGGCTACGCGCTGACCAACAGCTTCGCCGCCAACATGCCGGCGCCGACCACCGTGCTCGACGCGCCGAACTACAGCTTCGACATGGTGGCGGACCAGTGGACGGAGATCGGCCTGCAGACGCCCTTCCTCTACAACGGCACGAGCGACGTCGTCATCGAGGTGATCGCCCACGGCAACTGGCAGACCACGGTGGCGACCTTCAACAAATCGGACGAGCCGCGCCTCTACGCCACGAACTGGAGCGGCGCGCTGCCGCTGGGCGGCTTGCTCGACAACTGGTCGCTGCGCATGCGCCTGGGCTTCGGCTGCAGCGCGGTGAACGAGCACGGCGCCAGCTGCGGATCGCTCGAGGCGTCGCACTTCGGCAACGGCAACCGCGGCACGACGTTCTTCTTCACGACGACTGGCGCCCCGGCGAACAGCGTCGCGGTGCTGGCGCTCGGCCTGACCAACGGCGCGCCGCTGCCGCTGTCGCTGACGCCGCTCGGCTGGACCAACTGCACCGCGTTCC
>JBEITC010000134.1:0-8760 GCA_040375075.1 Planctomycetota bacterium
CGCCGCCGCCGCCCGCGCCGTTGCCCGCACCCGGACCTTCGCGCGCGGGCGAAGTGGTGGTGCTCGGCGGCACCGGCTTCCTCGGCCGTCGCTGCGTGCAGCGGCTGCGCGCGCAGGGTCGGCCGGTGACGCTGGTGGTGCGCAAGCCCAACCTGCTGCCGGCCGAACTGCGCGACGGCAGCGTGCGCGTGTTCGTCGGCGACGCCGGCGACGCGGCGACGTTGGCCAAGGCATTCGCGGGCGCTGCATCGGTGCTGCACCTCGCGACCGCCGCCGGCGACGACGCCAGCAAGGTCGAAGCGGCGATGGCCGCCGCCGTGCGCACCGCCGGCGAGCAGGCGCTCGCGGCCAAGGTCGCGCGCTTCGTCTACACCAGCAGCACGGCAGCGCTCTGGCTCGGCGACCGTGGCCGCATCGACGGCAGCAGCGGGCCCGATCCGCGGCCGGCCGATCGTTCGGCGTACGCGCGCGGCAAGATCGCGGCCGAGCACGAAGTCGCAGCGCTGCGCGGCCGCGGCCTCGCGACGGTGGTGGTGCGGCCGGCGATCGTCGTCGGCCCCGGCGGCATCGCCGAGCACTCCGGTGTGGGCCTGTGGGTGCGCGACAACCACTGTGTCGGCTGGGGCCAGGGCGACGCGCCGCTCCCGTTCGTGCTCGCCGATGACTGCGCCGATGCGTTGGTCGCTGCGCTCGACGCGCCGGCCGCGGTCGGCAAGGCGTACAACCTCGCCGGTGGCGTGCGGCTGACGGCGCGCGAGTACGTCGCCGAACTCGCGACGCGCAGCGGCCGCGCGGTGCACTTCCACGGCACGCCGCTGCGGTGGATGTGGCTGCAAGAGGTCGGCAAGTACGCGGTCAAGGCGCTGGCGCGGCGGCCGCGGCAGTGGCCGGCGTTCCGCGACTTCGCGTCGCGCAGCTTTGCCACCGAGCTCGACTGCGCCGACGCCGCGCGCGACCTTGGCTTCCGGCCCGAAGCCGATCGCGCGCGCTTCGTCGACCGCGCGTTTGCCGGGATCGCACGATGAGCAAGCCAGCGCGCTGGCTGCACGTCTTCGCCACGCTCGGCGCCGGCGGGCCGCAGGTGCGCGCGATGCAGCTGCTGCGGCACATCGGGCCTGGCATCGAGCACGTGCTGGTGGCGATGGACGGCTGCACGGACGTGCTGGCGCAGGCGCCGGCCGGCGCGACGGTGCGCGTGCTGCCAGCACCCGCGCGCGGCGGCGTGCTCGCCAACGTCAAGGCGCTGCAGGCGCTGCTCGCCGCCGAGCAGCCCGACCTCGTGCTGACCTACAACTGGGGCGCGATCGAAGCAGCGTGGGCGGCGCGGCGGCTGCGGCTGCCGCTCGTGCACCACGAAGACGGCTTCCTGCCCGACGAAGCGCAGAAGCGGCACGCGCGGCGCAGCTGGCTGCGCTGGTGGGTGCTGCGCGGCGTGCCGGTGGTGGTGCCGTCGACCGTGCTGCAGGGGATCGCGGTGCGCGAGTGGGGCCTGCGGGCGCGCGACGTGCACCATCTGGTGAATGGCGTCGACCTTGCGCGCTTCGTGCCGCGGGATGAAGCAGGTTCGCAGGCGGGCACGCGACCGCTCGTCATCGGCACCGTCGGTGGCCTGCGCCCGGAGAAGGACCACGCGACGTTGCTCGCGGCGTTCGCGCAGTGCCCGGCGACGACGCAACTGCAGATCGTCGGCGGCGGGCCGCTGGCCGACGCCTTGCGCGCGCAGGCGACGCGGCTCGGCGTCGCCGAGCGCGTGCGTTTCGTCGGCCCGGTCGCGGACACGGCGCCGTGCTACGCGCAGTTCGACGTGTTCGCGCTGTCGTCGCGCACCGAGCAGTTGCCGCTGGTGTTGCTCGAGGCAATGGCGTGCGGCCTGCCGGTCGCGGCGACCGACGTCGGCGACGTGCGCGCGACGCTGCCGTTCGAGTCGGGGCCGTGCGTGGCGCCGCCGGGCGACGTCGACGCGCTGGCCTCCGCGCTCAAGCTGCTGCTCGGCAACTCGGGCTTGCGCCACGCGCTCGGCCAGAAGCACCGAACCGTGGTCGAAGAGCGCTTCGCCGCCGGTGTGTGCCTGCAGCGCTTTGCCGACCTGTACCGCGCGATCGCGAAGTAGGCCCGACGGCGAGGCGACGTCCGGCGCCCTGGCCCGGAGCTTCCGGTGGGGTGGTGGTCCCCGTGGTCGACGTCGCGTCGCGACGTGTCCCACTGCCGCGTGCCGCACTGCCACGTGCCGCACTGCCACGTGCCGCGCTGCCGCGTGCCGCACGGCAGCGGCGGGCGCGGCAGCACCGTGGTGCGCTGCACAGCTCCGGCGTGAGCTGTTGGCATCACCGAAGGCGCACCGATCCGCCGCGTGGAATCGCGGTTGGGGCAAAGCCGACGACCGCAGTTGCCGCGAGGGAGTCACCGCACATCGGCGGTGAACGCCCAGGCGCGCGGACGCGTGCCGGGAAGGGCGGCCATGCCGCGACGAAGGCGCCTCGGGGCAGCGCGCGGCCAGCGCTCGTGCGTTCGCATGCGGCGTTGGCCGATCGCTCCATGCCGGCGCCACGCCGTGCGAGCGGTTTCCGGGCTCCCGCGCGCGCCTTCCTCGGCGTGCCGGCCAATGCGTCATGGCCTGGACCAGCCGCCGCGCTATCGTCCTGGCCCCTCCGATGTCGCTCAACGACCTGAACATCGCTCGTTCCATCCCGCTCCGGCCGCTGTCCGAGGTCGCCCGCATCATGGGCCTCGGTCTCGACGACCTGGAGATGTACGGCAACGCCAAGGCGAAGGTGAAGCTGGACCTGCTCAAGCAGCCGTCCACGCGCAAGCCGGCCAAGTACGTGGTGGTCACGGCGATCACGCCGACGCCGCTCGGCGAAGGCAAGACGGTGCACACGGTCGGCATCAGCCAGGCCCTCAACCGCATCGGCAAGCGCACGGCGTGCGTCATCCGCCAGCCGTCGATGGGCCCGGTGTTCGGCATCAAGGGTGGCGCCGCCGGCGGCGGCTACTCGCAGGTCGTCCCGCCCGAGGAGCTCAACCTGCACCTGACCGGCGACTTCCACGCCGTCACCGCGGCGCACAACCTGTGCGCGGCGTTCCTCGACGCGCACCTGTTCCACGGCAACGAGCTCGGCCTCGACCGCGACCAGATCACCTGGCGCCGCGTGCTCGACATGAACGACCGCGCGCTGCGCGAGATCGAGGTCGCGCACGGCGGCGACAAGAACGGCACGCCGCGCCGCACCGGCTTCGACATCACCTCGGCCAGCGAGATCATGGCGATCCTCGGCCTGAGCAAGGACATCCACGACCTGCGCAAGCGCCTGGGCGCGATGGTGGTCGGCTACACGCAAGACGGCAAGCCGGTCACCGCCGAGGACCTGAAGGCCGCCGGCGCGATGACGGCGATCCTCAAGGACGCGCTCAAGCCGACGCTGATGCAGACGCTCGAAGGCACGCCAGCACTGGTGCACACCGGCCCGTTCGCCAACATCGCGCACGGCAACAGCTCGATCGTCGCCGACTACATCGCGATGCGCAGCCTCGACTTCGTCGTCACCGAGGCAGGCTTCGGTGCCGACATGGGCGCGGAGAAGTTCTTCAACATCAAGTGCCGCGCGTCGGGCCTCAAGCCGGACGCAGCACTGCTGGTCGCGACGGTACGCGCGCTCAAGATGCACAGCGGCCGCTTTGCCATCGTCGCCGGCAAGCCGCTGCCGGACGGCCTCAAGCAGGAGGACCTCGACGCGCTGGCGGCCGGCATCGGCAACCTGCAGAAGCAGATCGAGAACGTGCGCCTCTTCGGCATCCCGGTGGTCGTCGCGGTCAATCGCTTCCCCGGCGACACCGACGCCGAGATCGAGTTCGTGCGCAACGCGGCGGTCGAAGCCGGCGCGTCGGCGGCGCACGTGTCGACGCTGTTCACCGACGGCGGCAAGGGCGGCGAGGACCTCGCGCACGCGCTGGTCAAGGCGGCCGACGAGCCCAACTCGTTCCGCCTGCTGTACCCGGACGAGGCCAGCCTGAAGGAGAAGATCGAGACGCTGGCGACCAAGATCTACGGCGCCGACGGCGTCGACTACGAGCCGCTGGCCGAGCAGCAGCTCGCCAAGTTCGAGGCCTGCGGCTACGGCCGCTTCCCGATCTGCATGGCGAAGACGCAGTACTCGCTCAGCCACGACCCGAACCTCAAGGGCCGCCCGACCGGCTTCCGCTTCAAGGTGCGCGATGCGCGCGTCGCGGTGGGCGCTGGCTTCGTCTACCCGCTGGCCGGCGAGATCATGACCATGCCGGGCCTCGGCAAGGTGCCGGGCGGCGCGCGCATGGACATCGACCAGGACGGCAACGTCGTCGGCATGCTGTGAGCCGCGGGCGGTGAGCCGGGTGCGGCTGTGCTCCCGTGCCGCCTTGGGCCGGGAAGAATGCCTTCCATGAAAAATCGGTAGGGGTGTACCGAGTTTTCATGGTAGATTCCCGGCATGCAGGTGCGTCGTGGCGAGCATGTGCGGGCCGTGCGGGCGCTGTTGCGCGACAATCCGGTGGTCGCGATCCTGGGCCCGAGGCAGGTCGGCAAGACGACGTTGGCGCGGCAGGTGCTGGCCAACTGGCGCGGCGCGAAGTCGTTCTACGACCTGGAGGACGAGGTCGACCGCCGCAAGCTGCAGGACCCAGGCATCGCGCTGCGTGAGGCGAAGGGACTCGTCGTGCTCGACGAGGTGCAGCAGCTGCCCGAGGTGTTCCGGCTGCTGCGCGTGCTGGCGGACCGGCGGCCGGTCCGCACGCGCTTCCTCGTGCTGGGCAGCGCGTCGCCGGAGCTGTTGCGGCAATCGTCGGAGTCGCTCGCCGGGCGGATCGCATTCCACGATCTCGATGGCCTGCACGGTCGCGAGGTCGCCAAGGTGCGCGGCTACTCGATCGACCGGCTGTGGTTGCGGGGCGGGTTCCCGGCGTCGTTCCTTGCGCGCAACGACGAGGCGAGCCTGCGGTGGCGGCAGGACTTCGTGCGCACGTTCCTGCAACGCGACATCCCGGCGCTGCAGCCGGGGACGTCGTCGGCGCAGTTGGAGCGCTTCTGGCGGATGCTGGCGCACTGGCACGGCAGCCTGTGGAACGCCAGCGAACTGGCGCGGTCGCTCGGCACGACGGACCAGACGGCGAGGCGGTACCTGGACCTGCTGACGCACACGTTCGTGCTGCGCGTGCTGCAACCGTGGCACGAGAACCTCGGCAAGCGGCAGGTGAAGGCACCGCGCGTGTACATCGCCGACAGCGGCCTCGCGCACGCGCTGCTGGGCATCGGCACGATGGCGGAGCTGCTGGGGCATCCGAAAGTCGGCGCGTCCTGGGAGGGGTTCCTGATCGGGCAGGTCGTGGAGTTGCTCGGCGCCAGCCGCGACGAGTGCTTCTTCTGGGCGACGCATCAGGGCGCCGAGCTGGACCTCTTGGTGGTGCGCGGCAAGCGACGCATCGGCTTCGAATGGAAGCGCGCCGAGGCGCCGACGATGACCAAGTCGATGGTCGTGGCGCAGCAGGACCTCCGCCTCGACGAACTGTACGTCGTGCACGGCGGCCAGGAGTGCTGGCAGATGGGCAAGAACGTCCGTGCGGTGGCGGCGCGCAGGCTGCTCGACGAGATCGAACCGATGCGCCGCTCGTGAGCGATGCTTCGCCGGCGTACCGTGTCGCCATGACGTCCGACCCGCGACCCGCCCTGCCTTCGCGCGGCGTGCGCAGCTCAGCCGGGGCGAATCGCTCAGCTGCACTGCCGTCAGGCGGCGCGGCGCGCATTCACGGTGGCTGCACCGCTGGCGGTCCGGCGAGCGCCCTCGTCCGTGGTGCGATCGCGGTGGCCCGCGGCGTGGTCATCATGGCGCACGTCGCAGCGGCCGCCGTCGTCCGCAGCCAGACGGCGGCAGCCTGCGCGTTCGCTTCGGTGGCGATGCTGGCTGCCTGCGCGTCGCCGCCGGCACGCGCGCTCGGCGTGTTCCCGCCGCCGGCGTCGGAACCGCTGTTCGGCGCCAGCGACGTCGAGGTGGTGGTGCTCGGTGTCGCCCAGGACGGCGGCGTGCCGCACTTCGGCTGCGAGCAGTGGTGCTGCGAAGGCGCGCGCATCGACGGCCGCGTGCTGCATCCGGCGGCGCTCGGTGTCGTCGACAAGCGCGTCCGCAAGCTGCTGCTGGTCGAGGCGACGCCGGCGATCGAGGCGCAGGTCGACCTGCTGCACGAGGCGGCCGGCGTCGAGGGCCGCGGCCGGCAGCCGGTCGACGCCGTGCTGACGACGCACGCGCACCTGGGGCACTACCTGGGGCTCGCGTGGTTCGGCCGCGAGGTCGCCGGCAGCAGGGAGGTGCCGCTGCACTGCTCGCCGCGCTTTGGCGAGTTCGTGCGCGGCAACGCGCCGTGGAAGCAGCTGGTCGCGCTGCGCCAGCTCGACGTGCGGCCGTTCGTCGTCGGCGAGGCGTTCGCGCCGTGGCCGGGCCTGCCGGTCACGCCGATCGCGGTGCCGCACCGCGACGAGTTCTCCGACACCATGGCGTTCGTGCTGCAGGGGCCGCGTCGCAGGCTGCTGTTCGTGCCGGACGTCGACGCGTGGGAGAAGGCGCCGGGCCTGCTCGAGCGGCTGCTGGAGGGCGTCGACGTCGCGTACGTCGACGGCACGTTCTACGACGGCCGCGAACTGCCGGACCGTCCGCTCGATGAGATCCCGCATCCGCTGATGACGCGCACGATGGACCGCCTCGCCGAAGTCGCCAGGGCGCGGCCGGGGGCGATCCGCTTCGTGCACCTCAACCACACCAACCCGGCACTGCACGACGCGGCGCTGCGGCGGCAGATCGAAGCGCGCGGCTTCGCGATCGCGGCGCAGGGCGAGCGCGTCGGGCTGTAGGCGCGACACCGTTGCGGGGGGGAGGACGCGCAGCCATCGCCGCGGGCGGTGGCCAGGCCGTGCGCGCAGAGGCGGACGGGCAGCAAGTTCGTCATCGCGCGCCGGCGACGGCGGCGACGCATACCGCTCAGCGCACCAGCGCGCGGTCCATCGGCGTCCGCCACGGCGTCGTCGTCGCGTCGGGCGGCGACTGCCACCACCAGCGCACGGCGAGCGGGCCGAACAGGTCGAGCGCCCAGGCGAGTTCGCGCTGCAGCAGCGCGTCCATCGGCGCGCCGCCCTGCGGCACGTCCTGCCAGCGCGGCGTTGTCGGCAGCCACAGGTAGAAGCGCGCGCGCTCGCCGCTCGGCGGCTGCCGCGTGAGACCGTGCACGAAGGCGCGGTCGCGTTCGCCGCCGGCGACCGGCGCCGCGGGCAACTCGCGCGCCCTTGTGGTGCGGTGCACGACGATGGTGGTGGTGGCCGGCGCCGGCTGGCCGTCGACGAACACGCGCACGCCGCGCAGCGGCAGGCCGACCGAGCCGAGCAGGATCGGCGAGACGGCGTGCGCAGTGACGAAGCTGGCGGCGCCGGCTGTGGCGGGCAGGCGCTGGCGGCCGTAGGCCGGTGGCCCGGGCAGGTCGTCGAGCAGTTCGAGTTCGAGCGTGCGCGCGTCGGCTGCGGCCTGGACGTGCACCGATGCGAAGTCTGTCGGCGACAGGCCGGCGGCCGCGACGAACGCGCCGGGGTTGCTGGGATCGGCGGCGAGCGTCAGGCTCCCTTGCCCGGGGGGCGGCACGTCGACGAACAGGCGGCGGTCCTGGTCGTAGCGGCCGACGCGGCCGCCGGCGGCGAGCAGCGCGTGGATGGGCGCGCCGTCGTGCGCCTGCCGCGGCGCCTTGTCGTCGGGCGTCAACAGCTCGGGCAGGCCGAGCACGGGCAGGTCGCGCGCCTGGAACGGCGACAGGCCGAGCACGCCCCAGAGCTTCTGGTGGAAGACCGGCAGCATCGGCAGGCCGGCGATCGCGACGGGGCGTTCGTCGTTGGCCGCGGCGGCGAACGCATCCACCTCGACGGCCGCCGCGCGCGCCTGCGCGGCCTCCGTGGTGTATCGGCCGATCCAGTCGCGGCTGGTCAGCGCGAGCCCGGTGAGCCAGATCAGCCAGAGGGCGTTCCACCACGGCAGTCCGGCGCGGGTCAGGTGCCCGAGTGTGGCCGCGGCGACGAGGCCGAGGCCCGGCAACGCGTCGAAGCAGAAGCGGCCATAGAAGACGGTGTGATCGGCGGCGAGATGCTGCGTCGGCAGCAGCGCCGCGAACGCCCAAAGCGGCAGCAGCACGAAGGCGACCTTGTGGCGCCACGCGAACGGCAGCAGCAGCAGCGCGAGCAGGCGTGGCACGGAGCTCGAGGTCCAGCCGTCGGCGTCCGGCGGCGCCGCCAACTGGCCGACGCGCACGGCGACGTTGCCGAGGTTGGCGAGCGCAAACGGCGCGTCGACCGAGCCGATGCGGCCGAGCACCAGCAGGCGCAGCGCGAAGTAGCCGGCGAGCAGCGCCGCGTACGGCAGCATGCGCCGCACGCGCGCGCGCAGCGGCGCCTGCGGCAGCAGCAGCCAGTCGGCGAGCAGCAGCGTCGCCGGCAGCGTGACCGCGCCTTCCTTGGTCAGCAACGCCAACGCGAACAGCGCGAGCGCGCCATGGCTGCGCTGGCTGGACGCGAGCGCCTTCGTGTAGCGCCACAGCGCCAGCGCGCCGAACGCCATCTCCAGGCTGGTGACGCGCGCCGCCACCCACGCCGCGGTCTCGACGGCGGCGGGATGCAGCAGCACGGTGAGGCCGGCGAGCAGCGGCGCGGCGACGCGCGCCTTCGGGCCAGCACCGGGCGCGCGCGCCAGCACGCCGGCGGTCGCC
>JBEITC010000637.1:0-1794 GCA_040375075.1 Planctomycetota bacterium
CCGCCTTCGCCGACCTGCACCGCGCTGACCCTGGCGCGTTGGTGGCGTGGACGAAGGGCGGCACGGTCGACCGAGCCAACTTGGCCGCCGCCGCCGACGCCGTGGCGTGCGTCGCCCCGCTGCCGCGCGGCGGCCGGCTCGCGGTCAGCGTGCGCGACCCGATGCGGTTCCTCGCCGTCGTGCTCGCCGCGTGGCGCGCCGACGCTGCGGTCGTGCTGCTCGACGCCGCCGACCCGCAGGGGCCGCGCCGCGACCTGGCGCAGCGCTTTGGCGCCGCCGCCATCGCCACCGACGGCGATGGCCCGGCCGGCGTCGCGCTTGCGTCGCTCGCCGCCGGCGAACCTGCCGCAGGCTTCGCGGCGATCAAGCTGACCTCGGGCTCGACCGATCTGCCGCGCGGCATCGGCGTGACCGCGGCCGCGCTGCGCGCCGACGCCGACCAGCTCGAAGCGACGATGGGCATCGGCGACGGCGATCGCGTGTTCGCCGCAGTGCCGATGTCGTTCAGCTACGGCGTCGGCAACCTGCTGGCGCCGGCGTTGCTGCGCGGTCGCGCGCTCGTGCTGCCCGACGCCAGCCATCCGCTCGGCTTCCTGCAGGCGATGCGCGACGGCGCGCCGACGGTGCTGCCAGCGGTGCCGGCGCTGCTGCGCGCGCTGCTGCAGCACGCGCGCAAACTGCCGGCGTCGCTGCGCCTCGTGCTGTCGGCCGGCGCCGTGTTGCCGCCCGAGGTCGCGCGCGGCTTCCGCGAACGCTTCGGCCTGCCGGTGCACTCGTTCTATGGCTCGACCGAGTCGGGCGGCATCTGCTACGACCGCGCCGGCGACGCCGCCGAACGCAACTGCGTCGGCGCGCCGGTGCAGGGCGTCGATGTCGCGATCGACGGCGAGGGCCGGGTGGTGGTCGCGAGCCCGGCCGTCGGCGAAGCGCTCGACGGCGGCGACAATCCGCGCGCTGGCGTGTTTCGCGCCCCGGACCACGGCGAGTTCGTCGCCGGCGAACTGCGACTGCTCGGCCGCACCGGCGAGGCCTTCGACGTCGGCGGCCACAAGGTGCACCCGCGCGAGATCGAGCAGGTCGTCGCCGAGGTGCCCGGCGTCGCCGAGGTGGTCGTGCTGCCAGGGCGCGACCGCGACGGCCGCGCGACCGTCGCCGCGCTGGTCGCCGCGCGCGGCGTCGACGAAGCGGCGATCCGTCGCCACTGCGCCGCCAAGTTGCCGCCGGCAAAGGTGCCGCGCTGCCTCTGCGTCGTCGCCGAACTGCCGCGCAGCGAGCGCGGCAAGGTGCAGCGCGCCGTCGTCGAGCAGTTGCTCGCCGCGGCCGAGCGCGGCGAGGCTGCGTCGTGAGCGACGCCGGCATCGCCGCACGCCTGTTCCTGCTGCCGCTGCGCTGGCCCTGGGCGACCGTGGCGGTCGTCGCGCTGGTGACGCTGGCCTCGGCGTTCGGCTGGCGCCACGTCGCGTTCGTGCCGGACGTGACGGCGATGCTGCCGTCGGACCACCCCGAGGTCGCCATCGCCGCGCGGCTCGACGAGCGCGACCGGCCTGCCCGCGCGCTGTGGGTGCTGCTGACCGGCGCCGCTGCGCAGGACGACGCCGCGATCGCTGCCGCTGCCGACGCGCTGCGGCGCTCGCCGCTGGTCGCCGGCGTGGCCGCGCGGCAGGACGAACTCTTCGGCGACGCCGCCGGTGGCCGCGCGCCGCTGTGGCGGCTCGACGACGCGCAGCTGCGCGAACTCACCGACGCGTTGGCGCCGGCGGGCCGCGCCCGCGCCATCGCCGAACTGCGCGAGGC
>JBEITC010000247.1:0-5954 GCA_040375075.1 Planctomycetota bacterium
CGTCGGCGCCGTCGCGTCCGGAGTCGCGGACCGCGCGCCGGTGCAGCGCGGCGACTGGCTCGACGTCGCGGGCCTTGGCCTCTGCTGCGTGCAGCGCGTGCACCGCCGCGGCGGCGGCTGGACCGCCGACGTCGAGCGGGCGAGCGACCTCGCCGTGCACGCGGTCGACCTCAAGAAGCGCCGGTGGCAACGGGTGGAGCGCTGAGCGTGCGACGCGCGCGCGCCTCCGCCGCGGAAGTCGCGTAGGCTTCCCCCAGAACGGATGGGCCTCTACACCAAGATCACGCGCGACTGGCTCGAGCACCGCTTCGCCAAGCGCACCCCCGCCGGCGTCTACTTCGCGCACATGCCGGTGTACGGCCTCGGCCATCCCGACGCCGAGGGCGGCCACCTGCGCCGCTACGCCCGCATCCTGCGCATCCTGCAGGAGCTCGACGGCCTGTCGTTCGCGAGCCTGCTCGACGTCGGCGGCGCCGAGGGCTACGTCGCGCACGCCGCCGCGCGCATCCTCGGCTGCGAGGCGGCGAGCGCCGACCTGTCGCTGCAGGCGAGCCTGCGCGCGCGCGAGCTGTTCGGCCTGCCGTCGGCGGCCGTCGACTGCTGGCGGCTGCCGTTCGCCGACGGCGCCTTCGACGTCGTGCTGTGCAGCGAGGTGATCGAGCACGTCGAGAACCCGGTCGAGACGCTGCTCGAGCTGCAGCGCGTCGCCCGCGTCGCCGTGATCCTCACCACCGAGGAAGTGCACTACGACCGCGCGCACATCGACGCCTACCTGTGGAAGCGGCCCGGCTGGCCGCACATGGAGCGCAACCTCTTCCACCCTGACGACCTGCGCGCCAGCCTGCCGACGGCGACGCTGCGGCCGCAGTGCGACCGCGAGCCCGAGGCTTCGGCGCTGCCGCGCGCCGAGACGGTGGCGTGGATCCTGGCCAACACGCAGACCGACGACCTGCGGCCGGGCCGCATCGGCGTCGCCGCGCGCATCCCTGGCCCGGCGTTCGCCGCGCGCCCGCGCCGGCACGACGACCGCGAGCTGCTCGAGCGGCTGCTCGACGTCACCGTCGTCCCCGGCGTGCGCGCTGCGCCGCCGTCGGCCGATGACGAGGCGCGCTTCCGCGCGCGCCTCTGCGATCCGATCACGCACGCCGCCCTGCGCGCCGAGCTGGACGCGCTGGTCGGCAGCCGCCGCTTCCCGCTGCACGACGGCGTGCCCGACTTCGTCGACGCCGACGCGGCGAGCCCCCCGCGCGCGGCCCTGGCCGAGCGCGTGCGCGGCCTGCCGCACGCGGACGCGCTGCTGGCGCTGCGCGACCGGTTGTTCCTGTTCGATCGCGTCGAAGGCGACGCGCTCGACCTGACGCAGCGCGCGGCGCAGAAGGGTTTCTGGCCCAACGACCAGCTGCAGCCGCGCGGCGACGGCTTCTCGTGGCGCGCGACCGGCGACGATCCGTGGCTGGTGACGCCCTGCCTGCAGCGGCGGCTGCGCGCCGTGCAGATCGACCTGCGCGTGCACGCGCCCGAGCTGCCACCGCACGCGCTGACCGGACAGGTGTTCTGGAAGGGCCCCGCCGACGAGACGTTCACCGAGCCGGCGTCGGTGAAGTTCGCGCTGCAGAACGACGGCGTCCGCCGGACCTACCGCGTCGACCTGTCGGCGTGCCCGGGCCTGCCCGACGAGGTGCAGTGGCTGCGCCTAGACCTCGCCGACGCGCCGTGCGAGATCGACCTCTACGGGCTGCGCTTCGAAGGCTGAGCCGGCGTGCGGTCGTCGTCCCACGCGATGCCCGGGCACGTGCGCGCCGCCAGCGCCTGCACGCGCGGATCGTCGCGGATCTCGTCCCAGAACGGCCACGTCCGGCACTTCGCCGGCCGGTCCTCGTAGATCGAGCAGCCGGCGGGCCGGCCGTCCTGCAGGAACACGCAGCGGCCGCCGAGCCCGTCCTTCAGCCGTTCGCCGTCGGGCTGCAGGTAGCGCGAACGGAACGCCAGCTCGCTCAAGCCGAGGCGGGCCGCGATCGCCGCGGCCTCGGCGGCGGTGACGCGCACGAAGCCGCCGGGGATGGCGCAGCAATTGCCCGACCGCCGGCAGGCCCAACCGAACGGAAACCCCTCGCGCCGCTCCATCGCCTCATCCCCGACGCGGCCGATCCTGCGGCGGACGGCGATGGCCGCCCAGGCGCAACCCGGCGCGCCGCTGCTCGGCCTCGGCCGCGGCGGCGCGTTCGCGTTGGCGCTGCGCCAGGAACGACGCGACCTCGCGCTGCAGTTGCGCGGGGTCCTGGAAACGGATCTCCGGCTCCTTGGCCATCATCTTCTCCAGGAAGTAGTGCAGCTGCGGCGACAGCGACAGCTCGCGGATGCGCTCGCCGGACAGCGACTCGAGCAGCTGCTTGGCGAGCACTTCGTCGTTGTCGGCGCCCTCGAACGGCAGCGAGCCGGTGACGAGGTGGTACAGCGTCGCGCCGAGCGCGTAGATGTCGGCGCGCACGTCGAGCGACAGGCTGCCGCGCGCCTGCTCGGGCGCGATGTAGTGCACGGTGCCCGCGGTGGTGTCGGACGCGCCGCCGCCGGCGTCGCGCGGGATGGCGAAGCCGAGGTCGATGAGCACGGCGCCGCGCTCCGGCGACCAAAGCACGTTGCCGGGCTTCACGTCGCGGTGCACGAGCCCGCGCGTGTGCAGTTCGCCGAGCGCGCCGGCGACGTCGACGACCGCCTGCAGCGCGGCCTCCTCGGCGAGCCGGCCGTCGTCGGCCAGGACGTCCTGCAGGCTGCGGCCGGGCAGGCGCTCCATGGCGAAGAAGATCGTCTCGCCCTCCTTGGCGACGCGCAGGCCCTGCACGAGGTGCGGGTGGCGCAGCTCCATCAGCAAGCGGGCCTCGCGGACGAAGCGGTCGACCTGGACGGGATCCTTGGCGAGGTCCGGGCGCAGCACCTTGAGCGCGACCTCGCGGCGGTCGACCTTGTCGAAGGCGGCGAACACGCGGCCGACGCCGCCTTCGCCGAGCAGGTCCTTCACCTCGTAGCGGGTCAGCACGGGCCGCGTGCCGCCCTCGGTGCGCTCCCACTGCCGCCATTGTTCCTCGGTGCAGACGCCCTGGGCGACGAGGCCCTTGGCCGGCGACCCGGCGGCCAGCGCCTTGCGGGCCTGGTCGGGAGTGACGACGCCCTGATGGACGAGCAGCGCGAGCAGCTTGACGGGGTCGTTCACGGGGTGGTCCGGAGGGGCTGCGGCGGTCAGCGAGGATTCGTCGCAGAACGATCAAGTCCCCACGCCATCGCGCCCGAAAGGTGGTTTGTACCCAGGCTCAGGATCATCACGTGAAGCATCCAGGCGCGGCGTTCGTCATCAAGTACTTCGACTTGATCGACGAGTTCATCAAGGTCCGGTGCAGCGCCGACGAGCTGCTGCAGGACCTGCACGGCGCCCCGATCCAGAACAAGGCGAACTACCGCCAGCGGGTCGTCCGGGCCTGCGTCCCGACCTTCGAGTCGGACGTGCTGCCGGCCGTGAAGAAGATGGACGAGGGCTACGACCTCGAGATCGTCGAGGAGCTGCTCTACCAGATCTGCATCGACGTCAACCCGTCGCTCGAGATCCACCAGGTCGCGATCCCGACCAACCAGGGCCCGAAGACCGCCGCCGAGGCGGAGGATCCGTTCACCGCGAAGGCTGGCAACGAGGTCGCCCGCCAGGGCCTGTACCGCCGCGTCGGCAACCTCGAGCGCAACCTGCGCCAGCAGATCATCGGCCAGGACGACGCCATCACGACGCTCGTCCGCGCCGTCAAGAAGGCGGCCGTCGGCCTCAAGCGCCCGACCCAGCCGGTCGGCACGTTCCTGCTGGTCGGCCGCACCGGCACCGGCAAGACCGAGCTCGCCAAGGCGATCGCGCGCAACCTGTTCAACGACCCGACGGCGATGATCCGCGTCGACTGCAGCGAGTACGCGCTGCCGCACGAGTACGCCAAGCTGATCGGCTCGCCGCCCGGCTACATCGGCCACAACGAAGGCGGCTTCCTGACCGAGGGCATCAAGAAGAAGCCCACGAGCGTCGTGCTGTTCGACGAGATCGAGAAGGCGCACTTCAAGGTGCACAACCTGCTGCTGCAGCTGCTCGACGAGGGCATCATCACCGACAGCAAGGGCCAGACGGTCTCGTTCCACCAGGCGCTGATCCTGATGACGAGCAACATCGGCATCGAGAAGATCGACGCCGTGCGCTCGCGCATGGGCTTCTCGGCGGCGCACAAGCGCCAGAGCCTCAACGACATCGACCTGCGCTCGATCACGCTCGAGGCGCTGCGCGAGGGCTTCCGCCCCGAGTTCGTCAACCGCATCGACGAAGTCGTGCTGTTCAACCCGCTGGACGAGAAGGTCTGCCAGCGCATCGCCGGCAACATGCTGCGCGAGGTCGCCGACCTGCTGAAGCGCCGTGGCATCAACACCACGTTCTCGCCGGGCGTGCGCATCCTGCTCGCCAAGCACGGCTTCTCGGAGGAGTTCGGCGCGCGCGAGTTGCGCCGCCTGATCAAGCGCCGCATCGAGGACCCGCTCACCGAGCTGATCCTCGACCACGACCTCGGCGCCGGCGCGCACCTGACCGTGCGCGTCAAGAACGGCGACTACGCCTTCTCGTGCCGCGAAGCCAAGGTCGGCGCCGTCCAGCCGGCGTGACCGCCGACCCGGCGGCCGCGATGGACCGCGCCGCCGCCGCGCCCTAACGTGGCCGCGCCGGCGGGATCCGCCCGCCCCCCACGATGCTCGTCTTCGTCGTCGCAGTCGCCGTTTCGCTGGTCTTCTCGTTCGTCTGCTCGCTGTGCGAAGCGGCCGTCCTGAGCGTGAGCGCGGCGCGCATCGAACGGCTGGCCCAGGGCGGCAGCCGCGCCGGCCTGCTGCTGCGCCGCTTCCGCCAGCAACCCGACCGGCCGATCGCCGCGATCCTGATCCTCAACACCGTCGCCAACTCGGGCGGCGCGGCGATCGCCACGGCCGAGTTCGAGCACGCCTTCCCCGGCGTGTCGCCGGCGTGGTTCGCCGCCGCGTTCGTCGTCACCGTGCTGGCGATGACCGAGATCGTGCCGAAGACGATCGGCGTCGCCTACGCCAACGCGCTCGCGGTCCCGGTCGCCTGGGTGGTGCACACGATGGCGCTGACGCTGGCTCCCGTGATCGTCTTCACGCGGCTGCTCAGCCGGCTGTTCACGCGCGAGCAGAGCGGCCACGCCGCCTCGCTCGAGGACATCCGCGTGCTGACCACGGTCGGCATGAGCCAGGGCGCGTTCGGCCAGATCACCGCCAACCTGATCCACAACGCCACCCGCCTGCGCGACACCAAGGCCCGCGACGTCATGGTCGCGCGCGACCGCATCGCCTACCTGTCGGGCAAGGCCTCGACCGAGGAGAACCTGCTGCGCCTGCAGCGCAGCGGCCACAGCCGCCTGCCGTTCACGCCCGACGGCGAGCTCGACCACACGCTCGGCGTGATCATGGCGAAGGAACTGCTGCTGTCGCTGCGCGAGCGCACCGAGCCGGACTGGCAGGCGCTGCTGATCCCGCTGCTCGTCGTGCCGGAGACGGCCACGCTCAACCACGTGCTGCGGCGCTTCCAGAAGGCCCGCCGCCACCTCGCCATCGTCGTCGACGAGTACGGCAGCACGCGCGGCATCATCACGCTCGAGGACGTGCTCGAGGAGATCGTCGGCGAGATCGAGGACGAGTCCGACACCGAGGACACGGGCATGGTGCAGAAGGCCGACGGCAGCTGGCTGTGCCGCGGCACCGCCGAGCTGACGGTCGCCTGCGAACGCGCCGGCGCGGTGGCGCCGGAGTCGGACAGCGTGACGCTGTCGGGCTACCTGGCCGAGCAGCTCGGCCACGTGCCGACCGCCGGCGACGTCGTCGACCACGCCGGCTTCCGGTTCCTGGTGACGAAGGCGAACAACCGCCGCGCCGAG
>JBEITC010000266.1:0-5699 GCA_040375075.1 Planctomycetota bacterium
ATGGGCAAAGAGGCCGATGGCGATTATGCTCGGCTCAAGGTAGTACAACTACCCGCTGATGTGGATTGGACTATTGCAGAATACGATGGTCAAGAATGGGTGGCTGAACGGCACAGGACATGGACATAAAAACGGTAAATACTCTATGATATTTGGATTTACAATTTTGGCCACAGCATTATTATTGAGCCTGGTGGCAGCTTATTACAGCATCATGGGGCTTACGGCCATTTTTGCCGCGGCAACCATCCCGGTCATTATCATGGGCGTGAGCCTGGAACTGGGCAAGGTAGTTGCCACAGTGTGGTTACACAATAATTGGCAACGTGCCAGTTGGCTGTTTAAAACCTATCTGATCCCGGCTGTGATATTTTTGATGTTGTTGACCAGCATGGGCATCTATGGTTTCTTGTCCAAGGCACATGGCGGCGCATGCCACCGTCGCGCTGCCCAACGTCGCGCTGCCCACCGTCGCGCATGCCACCGTCGCGCGGGCCGTCGTCGCGCGGACCGTCGCCTTGCGGCTGGCGGCGCTCGCCCTGCTGCATCGGCCGCGGCGCGGCGCCGTCCCGGCGTTCGCCACCGGTGCGTTCCTGCATCAGGCGCTGCAGTTGCTCGCGCGCCTGCCGCAGCTGCTGCTGGGTCTCCTCGAGACGCTGGCGCCATTCCTCGGGCGCGCGTTCGCCGCCCTGCGGCGCGGGTTGGCCCTGCGCGGTCAGCGGGGCGAGCGAGCAGAACAACGCGATCATCCAGTGCTTCATGGTTCGTTCCTCGTTGCGGTCGCGGGCTGCAACGGTCGGCGTCGCGCGCTCCCCACAACGCTTCGCGCAGCGCGTCGCGGCGCGCGCGAACGGCTCAGCGCATCGCCGCGGCGTCGCGGTAGGCGGCCAGGACGCTCTCGGCGGTGGCCCGCCACGTGAAGCGGCGCGCCCGTGCCATCGCAGCCTCGCGGCGCGCGGGCCACTGCGGCACCCAGCGTTCCACCGCGTCGACCAGCGCGTCGGCCATCGACTCCTTCGACGTCGGGTCGAAGTAGCGCGCGTCGTCGCCGCCGGCCTCGGGCATCGCCGAGGTGTCGCTGGTCAGGATCGGCGTGCCGAGCGCGAGCGACTCCCCGACCGGCAGGCCCCAGCCCTCGACGAGGCTTGGGTACACCGAGAGCTCCGCGCCGGCGTAGACGGCGATCAGGTCCTGCTGGCTCAGGTACGGCAGGAAGCGGACGTGGTCGAGCACGCCGGCCTGCGCCGCGCGCTCGCGGAAGCGGTCGACGGCCTTGCCGAGTCCGGAGACGAGCAGCAGGTGCGGCCAGTCGGGTCGGCGCGCGCGGGCCAGCGCCCAGGCCTCGATCAGCCGGCCGGTGTTCTTGCGTTCGAGTGCCGCGCCGATGGCGAAGAGGTAGGGGCGGCCTTCGGCGAAGCGCGCGCGCGCCTGCTCGGCGGCGCCGGCCGGCGCGCCGGCGACCACTTCGGGGTGCAGGCCGTTGTGCGACAGCCGGACCTTCGCCGGGTCGCAACCAAAGCGCGCGCAGATCTCCCGCCGGCTCCACTCGCTGACCGTCAGGATCACGGCCGCGTCGCGGACCACGCGCTGCGTCACCGCGCGCGCGTAGCGCACGAACGGGTCGCCGAGGTCGTCGGGCCAATAGGTGACGATGACGTCGTGCAGCGTCAGCACCATCGGCGCGCCGCGCCACAGCGGCCAGCGCGGCGGCAGCGTGTTGTAGGTGCCGTGGTAGACGTCGAGGCGGTCGCGGCGGATGCGCCACGGCATCTGCAGCCGTTCCCAGGCGTGGAAGCGCCCGCCCGGCATGTCGGTGTGGACCGCTCGCAGGTTGGGCTCCAGCGTCAGGCCCGACGGCGCGGGCAGCTGGTGGTACAGGCGGAAGTCGTCGGCCGGCGCGAGCGCGCCGAACTCGCGCAGCAGGTGGCGCACGTACAGCCCGATGCCGCGGGGTTCGCTGCGGAACGCCTCGCGCGCATCGACGCCGACGCGCATCGGCTCAATCCGGCAGCCGGGTCAGGACCTCGGCGCCGCTCTCGCTGATGTGGATCGTGTGCTCGAACTGGGCGATGCGCACGCCCGGCTTCTCGCACAGCGGCGGGTACTCGTCGACGAGCCCCTTGCGGCGCAGCAGCTTGAGCGCGTCCTCGCCGGCCTTCTGCGCGCCGAGCCACCGCTCGAGGTCGCGCCGCGCGAACGGCAGGCCCTGGCTCTGCGCCAGCGCCTTCTCGACGACGGCGGACAGGCCGTCCTTCGGCCGCACGTCGCGCGACAGCATGAACACCTCGGGGTCGCCGTCGACGTCGATCATGCCCTTGCCGTCGCTGGCGAACGGCTCGCAGGCGATCGTCATGTTGGGCTTGAGCTTGCCGGCCCGCGGGTCGGGGTAGTTCGGCACCTGCGGCGCGCAGTGGATCGTGTAGCGCGCGACGCCGTGGCCGCAGAGGTTGCGCACCGGCTGGAAGCCCATCGACGTGATCGTCGTCTCGACCTGCCGGCCGATCTCGGTCAGCGAGGCGCCGGGGCCCATGACGCCGATCGCGTTCTCCAGCGCCATGCGGCTCGCCATGCACAGCAGCGAGCCGTCGCCGTCGCGCAGGTCGACGGTGGTGGCGTTGTCGGTGACGTAGCCGTCGACGTGCGTGCCGCAGTCGAGCTTGACGATGTCGCCGGCCGTCACGACCGTCGCGTCGCCCGGCGGCGAGCAGTAGTGCGCGGCGATGTGGTTGCGCGAGACCTGCGCCGGGAACGCCGGCTCGCCGCCGAGTTCGCGGATCTTGGCCTCGACGGCGCGCTGCACGTCCTCGATGCGCGCGCCGGGGACGATCATCGCGCGGCCGTGGGCGAGCGCGCGCGCCGAGATGCGGCCCGACTGCCGCAGCTTTTCGAGGTCGAACTTCACGCGATCACGCCCATCTGCTTGCCGACCTTGGTGAACGCGGCGACCGCGTGGTCGAGTTCCGCCGTCTCGTGCGCCGCGCTGATCTGGACGCGGATGCGCGCCTTGCCCTTGGGCACGACGGGGAAGCAGAAGCCGATCACGTAGACGCCTTCTTCGAGCATGCGCGCGGCCATGTCGACGGCGAGCTTGGCGTCGCCGAGCATGATCGGGCAGATCGGGTGATCGCCCGGCACGATCGCGAAGCCGGCCTTGGTCATCGCGTCGCGGAAGTGCTTGGTGTTCGCCGCCAGCTTGTCGCGCAGCGCCGTGGTCGCCGACAGGCGGTCGACGCAGGCGATCGTCGAGCCGACGATGGCGGGGGCCAGCGTGTTGGAGAAGAGGTACGGCCGCGCGCGGTTGCGCAGCAGGTCGATGACCTCCTTCTTGCCGCTGGTGAAGCCGCCCGACGCGCCGCCGAGCGCCTTGCCGAACGTCGAGTCGACGATGTCGACGCGGTCCTGCACGCCGAAGTACTCGGCCGTGCCGCGGCCGGTCGGGCCGAAGAAGCCGGTGGCGTGGCTGTCGTCGACGACGACCATCGCCTTGTGCTTGTCGGCGAGCTCGCAGATGTCCGGCAGCTTCGCGATGTAGCCGTCCATCGAGAACACGCCGTCGGTGACGATCATGCGGCTGCGCGCGCCGGCGGCGGCCTTCAGGTGCTGTTCCAGCTCGGACATGTCGCCGTTCTGGTAGCGGAAGCGCTGCGCCTTGCTCAGCCGGATGCCGTCGATGATCGAGGCGTGGTTGAGGCTGTCGCTGATGATCGCGTCCTGCTCGCCCATCAGGATCTCGAACAGGCCGCCGTTGGCGTCCCAGCACGAGCTGTAGAGGATCGTGTCCTCGGTGCCGAGGAAGCCGCTGATCTTGGACTCGAGCACCTTGTGCTGGTCCTGCGTGCCGCAGATGAAGCGCACGCTGGCGAGGCCCAGGCCGTGGCTGTCGATCGCCGACTTCGCCGCCGCCTTCAGCCCCGCGTCGTTGGCGAGGCCGAGGTAGTTGTTGGCGCAGAGGCACAGCACCTTCTTGCCGTTGACGGTGACCCAGGCGCCTTGCGGGCTCTCGATCACCCGTTCGTGCTTCCACAGGCCGGCGGCGCGGATCTCCTCGAGCTCCTTCTGGAAGCGGGCGCGGTCGTTCTCGTACATGGCGATGGTCTTGTTCGGCGTTCGGTCAGCGGACTGTCAGCGAGCCGTCACGGACGGCCGGAGGGGTACAGCACGACCTTCTGTTCGAGGCCCTTGCCGAAGCGGTCGACGCCGGTGCCGAACTGCTCGAGCGGCATCTCGGCGGTGACGAAGTGGCGGATGTCCATGCCGCGCTTCAGCAGGTCGAGCATCTGGTCCCACGTGCGGAACATCTCGCGGCCGATGACGGCGTGCATCGTCAGGCCCTTGAAGATGAAGTTCTTGCTGAACTTCTCGATGCCGACGGTGTCTGCCTTCGGCAGGCCGAGGTTGACGACGTGGCCGGCCGGCCGCGTCATCGCGATCGCGTTGTTGATGCCGGTCGGGTGGCCGGAGATCTCCAGCGACACGTCGACGCCGCCCTTGGTGCGCTCGACGATCGTCTCGACCGGCTTCTCGCGGCCGTCGACGACGGTGACCTTGTCGGCCAGCTTGCGGCGCTCGACCCACTCGCGCGCGCGGGCCAGCGCCTGGTCGGCGACGTCGACGATGTAGATGTGGCTGGCGCCGACGAAGGTCGCGACCTCGCCGCAGAACGCGCCGATCGGGCCGTAGCCGATGATCGCGACGGAGCGGTCCTTGACGTCGGTCTTCATCACCGTGTGCACGGCGTTGCCGAGCGGGTCGAGGATCGCGCCGACCTGCACCGGCAGGTCCTTGGGCAGCGGCACGACGTTGCTCGCCGACACGACGACGAACTCGGCGAAGGCGCCGTTGAGGTTGATGCCGCGGATGCGCGCCGTCGCGCAGGCGTGGTAGGCGCCGCTCCGGCACGCCGGGCAGACGCCGCAGATCTCGTGCATCTCGGCGCTGACGTACGTGCCGAGCGGCAGGCGCTTCTCGTCGACGCCCGGGCCGAGCTTGTCGACGACGCCGCAGAACTCGTGGCCGAGCGTCACCGGCGGCGCGATCAGGCCGTTCATCGACGGGTCGCCGGCGCAGATGTGCACGTCGGTGCCGCAGATGCCGCAGGCGGTCACGCGCAGGCGGACCTCCTTGGGGCCCGGCTCGGGCACGGCGAGGTCCGTGCGCAGGCGGTACTGGCCGGGGGCGGTGAGTTGCACGCCTTTCATCGACGTCATGGTGGGTGGCCCGCGGTAGCGGGGCGAACATTCTGCGGATAGAACGGGCGGGACGCCACAGATGAACTTCGCCGCGACGCTGCGTTGGATGCTGCTTGCCGCCCTGGCGGCTTGCGGCGGCGCGCCGCCGGCGAGACCGCCGCAGGTCGCGCGCGAGGTCGTGGCCGGACCCGTGCACGAGGCCTACGACGGCACGCAACTGGTCGCCGTCGTCCGGCGGTTGGAGATCCGCGACCCGTCCGGCCCGATCGCGTTCTACCGCATCGAGGACCCGCGCGGCCGCTGGCTCGGCCACGCCACCGCGCAGGGGCGCTTCAGCCGTCGCGTGCCGTTCCGCGAGGAAGAAGAAGACCTCGGCGTGCTGGCGATGGCGCGCGGGGTCGCCGAGCTGACCGGCCGCCGGGACCTGGTTCGGCTCGTGGCGCGACCGGACCCCGCCGCGGCGCCGCGCTGACCGCCGCGCGCGCGTCGGCGGTCGTCAGTTCGGCGTCG
>JBEITC010000085.1:0-10666 GCA_040375075.1 Planctomycetota bacterium
CGCCGGCTGCGGCGTCCGCGTCGTGCGGCCGAACCAGCGGCGTTCGTCGGGCGCTGCGAACAGGAGCCCGAGGCGATGCGCGTGCGTGTCCAGCGGCGCCGGCACGGCGACCGTCGGCGCGTCGAGCCACGCGTCGGCGGCGTCGCGCCAGCGGCTGCGGCGCACGTGCATCGGGTCGAGCCCGAACCACGCCAGCGGTTGTTCGCAGAAGCGCGCGCCGCGGGCGGCGGCGAGCGCGCGCAGGCCGTCGTGCAGCTGTTCGCAGCCGTCGCGCGCGGCGGCGTACGACAGACGGCTCGACGGCACCAGCACGCGGCGGACGACGTGGAAGCGCCATGGCGGCAGCAGGCGCACGGCGGCGATCGGCAGGCCGACGACGACGACGCGCGCGGCGCGATCGCAAAGGCGCGCCAGCGTCTCGTCCGCCCACGCCAGGATCTGCGGTGGCGCGGCGCCGTAGAGCAGGTCGTTGCCGACGTCCATCAGCAGCGCGGTGGTCGCTGCGCGCGGGATCGACGCCGGCTGCGCCCACAGACGGCTCCGGCGGATGCCATCGAGGCCGCGCCCGAGCAGCCGGCTCGGCATGCCGTACGAACGGCCGCGGCCGAGCGCCATGTCGGCGTGCACGGGACCCGCGGCGCATGCGCGCTCGGCGTCGATCAGCGCGAGCGCCATGCGCGCGAGGTTGCTGGCGCCGACGGCGACGAGGCTGCGGGCGGGGGCGGTCATCGCGTCGACGGCCGCCGCGGCAGGCTCACTGCGCCTGGCGCCAGAGGTGCGCGCCGCCGGCGAGGCCCGCGGCGTTGTCGATCACGGTGACGTCGACCGGCAGCTCGCCGTCGAGCTTGCGGGCGTTGCCGCCGCCGACGTAGAGGTGGTCGAAGTGCGTCAACGTGCGCAGATTGGCGATCGCCTTGCGCACGCGCTTGTTCCACTTGAAGTTGCCGACCGCCTTGCGCGCGCCGTTGCCGAGCTGCTGGTCGTACGTCTCGCCCTTGCGGAACGGCTGCTGCGAGATCTCCAGGTGCGGGCACAGGCGGCCGTTCTCGTACAGCGCGGTGCCGAAGCCGGTGCCGAGCGTGATCACCATCTCGATGCCGACGCCGCGGATGGCGGCGAGGCCTTGCACGTCGGCGTCGTTGCCGACGCGCGCCGGCTTGCCGAGCGCCGTGGCCAGCGCCTGCGCGAGGTCGAAGCCGGCCCAGTCGGCATGGCCGAGGTTCGGCGCGGTGCGCACGACGCCGTCGCGCACCATGCCGGGGAAGCCGACGGCGACGCGGTCGAACGCCGGCAGGTCGCGGACGAGTTCGACGAGCGCGGCCACCACGTCGGCCGGCGGCGCGCCGACCGGCGTGTCGACACGGACGCGCTCGCAGAGCGGCGCGGCGTGCGCGTCGAGGACGGTGGCCTTGAGGCCGGATCCGCCGATGTCGATGGCGAGCGTGTTCACGGTCGGTGCGGTGAGCACGTGGCAGGCTACGAGGCAGATGGCGTTCATGCGACGGTTGGCCGCTCTCATCGGCGGTTCGTCGCGACCGGCTGGAATCGCCGGCTCGGGCCGTCAGGTCGTCCGCGCGCCGACCGGCAGCCGCAGCAGGTCGTGCGCCAGCACGACGTCGCCGTCGAACGCCGTCGCCGCCTGGGCGCGCAGGTCGCCGCCTTCGCACGGCGGAGAGAAGGGGGTGAGCACGAGCTGGCGGCAGCCGGCGCGGGCGGCGTAGCCGGCGGCGAGCGCCGGCGTCAGGTGGCCGTCGAGCTTCTGGCCGTCCGGCGTCGCCGCTTCGCAGACGAAGACGTCGGCGCCGCGCGCGAGGTCGACCAGTTCGTCGCATTCGTCGGCGTCGCCGGAGAACGCGATCGCGCCGGCGTCGGTCGCCACGCGATAGCCGAGGCTCTGCGCGGTGTGGCGGATCGGCACGGCGTCGACCTGCGCGCCGAGCACGTCGAAGCGGCCCGGCAGGATCTCGCGCAGCGTCAGTTCGTAGCCGCGCGGCTGCAGCCAGGGCCACGCCTCGGTCAGCTTCTCGACGAGGCGCAGCAGGCCCGGCGCGCCGTAGACGCAGAGCGGCGGCCGGCCCTCGTACGTCGGCGAGCGCAGCGCGAACAGCAGCGCGGCGAGGTCGGCGCAGTGGTCGGTGTGGTAGTGCGTCAGCAGCACGGCGCCGAGCCGCTCGATCCCGAAGCCCGCTTGCGCGAGCCGCCGCAGCGCGCCGGGGCCGCAGTCGACGAGCGCGAGGCCGTGCGGGAATTCGAGCGCGTAGGCGGCGGGGAAGCGGTCGGGGACCGGGATCGCCGTGCCGGAGCCGAGGATGGTGAGCCGCATCGGCGCGACACGGTACGCGGTCGGGTCGCCGGCGCGAACGCCGCGGCGGCGCGGCGGGCGGCCGCGATCAGTTGCCGACCGTGAGCGCGAGCGCGTTGCTCGCCGCCGCGCCGAAGGCGTTGATCAGCGGGTCCTGGCTGAAGGCCTGGACGAAGAACTGGAAGCCCAGCGACGACGGCGTGGTCGGCATGGCGATGGTCGACTCCAGCACGCCGGTCGTGTTCATGCCGAGCACGAGCGACTCGGCGCTCGTGCGCGCGAAGCATCCGGGCATGCCCAGCGCGGTCAGGTCGAGCGGCAGCGGCAGACCTTGGTAGATCGTGGCCGACACGCCGAGCGCGAACAGGCCTTGTTGGCCGGGGCGCAGGTTGGCGCAGCGCAGCGCGACCGGCTTGCCGAGCTCGGGCGCCGACGCGGTGAGCGCGGGTGTGCCGAAGGTGCCGGCGCAGCCCTGGCCCAGTTGGGCGACGACCGGCTCGCGGATCGCGATCGTCCACAAGCCGCGGCCGTGCGTCGCCGCGAGCAGCGTCGTCGAGTTGTTCAGGAACGTCACTTCGTCGACCGACACGTCGGCCGGGCCGTCGTTGCTCGTCGACCACGTCGCGCCGCCGTCGCCGGACGCGTAGATGCCGACCGACGTGCCGACGTAGAGGTACGCGGCGATCTGCGGGTGCTGCGCGATGCCGTAGACCGGCGCCGTCGGCAGGCCGGTGACGCTGGTGCCCGTGAGGTCGGTGAACGAGGCGCCGCCGTTGGTCGTCTTGCGCAGGTTGTCGCCGGCGAAGCCGCCGAGGCCGACGAAGGCGATCTGCGGGTTCGCGCGGTCGATCAGGATGCGGCAGACGTAGCGGTTGGGCAGCGGGTTGGCCGCCGCGTTGTCGTCGACGGCGACCCAGGTCGGCGCGGCGGCGAGCGCGTTCGCCGTCTTGTAGACGCGGCCGTCGTTGTGCCCGACCCAGACGACGTTGGGATCGCTCGGGGCGACGGCGATCGCCGCGATGTTGGAGCCGACGGCCGGCTTGACGTTGGACCACGCGACGGTGGCCGCGCGCGCGTCGCTCGTGCGCCAGAGGCTCGCGGCGCCGACGTACAGGCGGCGCGGGTCCGACGGGTCGAGCACGAGCGGCGCGATGAAGTTCGCGGCGATGCCGGCTTCGCCGATGCCGCCGTCGATGTAGCTGGCCGAGCTGCCGCCGTTGGTCGAGCGGTGTACCTGCGCGTAGACGTACTCGCCGTAGACGTAGTTGGCGTTCTGCGGGTCCATCGCCGCGAAGCCGCCGTCGCCGCCGAACGTCAGCGTGGCGGTGTTGCCATTGGGCGCGATCGTGAGGTGGCCGTTGTCCTGCGTGCCGCCCGTCAGCCGGCCGGTCGGGCCGTCGCCGGCAGCGCCGTAGAACTGCGTCGTGCGGTAGCCCTGGTCGCGCCGCGTCCAGCCGGTGGTCACGGTCGCCGCGCGGATGTCGGCGGTGACGTACACGCCGCCGTCGTTGGTCACGTAGACGCGGCGGTTCGAGACGCCGTTGAAGCCCGGATCGGCGACGACCTGGTGCTGGTCGGGGTGCGGCTGCGCCGTGTTGATGTAGCCGTTGCTGAGCTGCGTCAGCGTCGCGCCGCCGTCGGCCGACTTGTAGAGGTGGTACGCGCCGGTCACCAGGAAGTTGGCGTCCGTCGGGTCGACCCAGAGCGTGTTGTAGTACCAGGCCGCGCCCGACCCGGCCGACGTCGTGCGCTGGATCCAGTTGGCGCCGCCGTCCGTGCTGCGCCAGATCAGTCCGCCGTTCGTGCCGCACGAGGCGTAGACCATGTTCGGCACGCTGCGCGCGTAGCAGAGCTCGATGCGCCCGTCGATGCCCGGTTGGTTGACGAGGCCCGACGCGGCGTTGGTCCACGTCAGGCCGCCGTTGGTCGAGTAGACGACGCGGTGGGCGCCGCCTTCGTAGACGTCGGCGACGCATCGCGCGCCGTTGTTGGGATCGAACGCGACCTGCATGCAGGCGTCGGCGAGGCGCACGTTCGTCCAGGTCGCGCCGCCGTCGGCGCTGCGCTGGATGCCGCCCGGGCTGCGCGTCGCGGCCAGCACGATCGAGCTGTTGGCCGGCGAGACGGCGACGCGATTGACGTAGTCCCACGCCGCGGTGGCCGTCAGCCGGAAGAAGGTCGCGCCGCCATCGGTCGACTTGAAGACGCCGTCACCGACGATGGCGTCGCCGTTGTAGAAGCCTTCGCCGGTGCCGGCGTAGATCGTGAGCGGCGTCGTCGGCGCGAGCGCGAGGCTGCAGACCGCGAGGTTGCCGACCTGGTCGTTGACCGGCGCCCAGCTGACGCCGGCGTTGGTCGAGCGCCAGATGCCGCCGCCGACGGCGCCGGCCCACATCTCGTTCGGGTTCGTCGGATGGACGACGAGGCTGCGCGTGCGGCCGCCGATGTTGTTCGGGCCGCGCTCGACCCAGCCGAAGCGACCGATGCCGGCCTCGTCGAGGCTGTCGTGGTGCGCTGCGTTCGACTGCCACTCCGACTTGGCGACCGCCACGGCGTCCGGCTGGAACACGCCGTTCTCGTCCTTCATGCGCTCGAGCCGCCACAAGCGCGCTTCGTCGGGCCCGCCCGGCACGGCGTCCGGGGCGCGGCGACGGCCGGTGGCGCGTTCGCGCGCCTTGTTGGCTTCCTTGCGTTCCGCGATGGGCGCGCGCATCGCCGCGACGTCGTCGGCAGGCGCGGCCTCGACGGTCGCGGGCCAGAGCCACGCCATGGCGCCGAGCGCGCTGAGCGCGCCGAATGCCGTGGCTGCGACGAAGTGGGGCCGCATGGGAGATGGGTGGTCGGGGCGAGCCGGGAAGTACGCAGAGTAGCCGAACTGCCGGGAGCACAAGGGGGCACGGTGTGAACGAATGGTGAAAGCTCCGCAGCGCCATGACGAGCCACGCCATGGCACGCCATGCGCCGCGGAGGAATCGCGCCGCGACCGATACGTCGGCCAGTTAGGATCCGCCGCCGCGCGCGCCAACGTCGGCGCGGCGACCCGGATCCTCTTCATGGCCATCGATTACGTGCTGGCGGCGTGCCGGGGCTACCCGCGCAAGGTCTACGAGCGGTTCGTCGGCTCGCTGTTCGACACCGGCTTCGACGGCGCCGCGGTGCTCTTCGTCGGCGAAGGCGATCTCCCCGAGGTGGCGCCGGTCGCCGCCGGTCGCCCCGGGTTCTCGGTCGAGGTGCTGCCTGCCTCCGACCGGCAGCTGGCCCTGGCCCGGTACGCCGCGATGCGCGACTTCCTGCGCAGCGTCGACGCGGCGACCAGCGCGCGCCGCGTCTTGCTGTCCGACGCACGCGACGTGTTGTTCCAGCGCAACTGGAGCGCGCACCCGGCCTTGAGCGGCAACAGCGACCTGTGGCTCTTCGCCGAGGACGAGGTGATCGGCAACTGCCGCTTCAACCGCGCCTGGCTCGAGCAGATCGATCCGGAGATGCCCGCCGCGCTCGCCGACCGGCGCATCCTCTGCTCCGGGACGACGATCGGCAGCGGCGCTGGCATCCTCGCCTACCTCGACGCGATGGTGGCCGCGGGCGACGTGCTGCACGCCGCCGGCCGCGCGGCGATCACCGGCCAGGACCAGGGCATCCACAACTTCCTCGCCCACACCGGCCGGCTCGGCGCGCTGCGCCCGCGCGTGCTGACCAACGACGACAACCTCGTCAACACCGTCGGCTACGGCTGGAAGGGCGTCGACGCCGAAGGGCGCGCGACCAACGCGCGCGGCGAGCGCTCGTGGGTCGTGCACCAGTACGACCGGTTCGACGCGGAGCTCGGCAAGCGCATGCAGGCCGGCTGGAAGCACGACCTGTCGTGACGCGCCGGCGCTGGCCGCGCGCTCGCGGTCAGCGGATCGTCACGGTGTCGAGCACGGCGCGCAGCGCCTTCACCACGCCGTCGGTGCGCGGGTGGTGCACGAGCACGAAGCCGTCGCCCTCGTAGTGCGTCGAGCGCGGCTGCCCCGGCTGCGGCATCTTCATCTCGAAGAACGCCGGGCCGAGCGCCTGCTGCATCGCGGCCACGCCCTCGACGCTGCGAACGGTCTGGCCGCCGTCCTTGGCGCGCAGGAACACCGTGCCGGCGGCGAAGCGCCGCTCGGGGAACTCCCAGCGCCGCTCGATCATCAGCTTCGCCCACGCCGCCCACGGGTCGGCGCCGTGGGCCGCGCGCAGCAGCGGCATGATGTTGGCGCCCGGCGGCCGTGCGCCGACCTCGCTGACGACGAACGTGCCGTCGTCGCGGAGGAACCACTCCATGTGCGTCAGGCCGTGGCGCACACCGAGCGCGGCGAGCGCCTTCGCGTTGGTGGCGGCGAAGGCCTCTGCGTGCGGCGGCTGCTGTTCGCGCGGCAGGATCAGCGCGTACTGCATCCACGGGTTCTCGAGCACCTGCAGCGGCCGCGGCACGTACGCGGTCGTCGACGACCACACGACCTCGCCGTCGATCACGACGGACTCGAACGTGTGCTCCTCGCCCTGCACGAACTCCTCGGCCTGCGCCGGCTGCTCGGCGGTCGGCTGCAGCGCCGCGAGCGCCTGCTGCAGCGACGCGTCGTCGGTCACGCGCTGCGTGTTGCGCGCGCCGAAGCCGGCGAGCGGCTTGAGCACGATCGGGTAGCCGACGGTCGCGACGAACGCGCGCGCGTCGGCCTCGCCGCGCACCAGCGCCTGACGAGCCACCGGCACGCCGGCCTGCCGCAGCACGTCCTTCATGCGGTTCTTGTCGCGGAAGTTGCGCGCGACCTCGGCGCCCATGCCGTCGACGCCGAGCGCGTCGCGCGCCTCGGCGATCGGCACCTGCAGCATCTCGAGGTAGCCCTCGAGCCGGTCGATGCGGCCCCACTGCGCGCGCACCTTCTCGGCGGCGGCGACCAGTTGGCTGCTCTGGCCGGCGTCGTCGACGCGCTCGCAGGCGGCGAGCCGCGCGGCGATCGCCGGCGGCACGCGCTCGGGCGGCTCTTGCGTCAGGACGCCGACGCGCGCGCCGGGCAGGTCGAGGAAGCACTGCACGCAGTGCTTCTGGACATCGCTGAACCAGGGGGCGACGAGCAGGACGTTGGGCATCGGCGGCGGGGCGGCGGGGGTGGGGAAGTCGTAGCGCATCGGCGCCATGGCCGCCGCAGGCGCACCGCAGAAGGGCGCAGCCGGCGCGCCGCGGGCATGATGGCGGCATGCGCGCCCTCCTGCCGTCCGTGCTCGCCGCCGTCATCGCCGTCGCCGTCGGTCGCCAGGATCCCGAGCAGCCGCCGCCGCTGCGCATGACGGTGACCGTCGGCGGCGTCGCGCACCAGGTCGTCGACGGCGTCGAGCAGGTCGTCGACGTCGCCGGCGCGCCGACCAAGCTGCGCGTCGACGTCGCGCCGCTGCGCCGCTTCGCCGCCGGCGGCGTGGCCTTCGACTTCCCGCGCGACATGGTGTTCGAGTTCGAGGACAGCGGCGTGCTGCAGATCTGGACGCTCGAGGGCAGCGACCTCACCGTGATGGTCCAGCGCATCAAGCTCGGCACGGCCGACGAGTTCGTCACCGAGACGCTGACGCAGATGGCCGCGAACTTCGCCGAGGTCCTGAACGACGAACCGCAGAAGCCGGAGCCGTGCGTCGTCGCGGCCGGCGGCGTCGACCGTCCGGCCCAGCGCGTGCGGTTCACGATCGCCGAGCATCCGATGACGAACACCGCGTTCGGCATCGACCTCGGCAAGGGCAAGGGCTGCGTGATGGTGATGCTGCAGGACTCGTGCGGCGAGGACGGCGCGCCGAGCGCCGAGCACGAGGCGTTCCTGCAGCTGCTGGCGACTTCGTTCGAGCTCACGGCGCAAGCACGGCCGAAGTCGAAGCCCAAGCCGGAAGCCGGCGGACGCTGACGCGGCGCGGCCGGACTCGGCCGGCGGGCCGACGGTCGCCGAGTGATCGGTTGACCGCATGGGTCGAGACGTGCCCCTCCTGACGCGGTGACCGCGCCTCGCTAGGCTGCGCGAGCGGACTGGATTCCGCCCGATTGCGGCCCTGCTGCGACCGGCCTCGTGCACTCGTCCTCCGTCGAACTAGCAGTCCCCATGCGAACCTCGTCGTTCCTTCCGGTCGTCCTCCTCGCCGCGGCCGCCGTCGCGCAGGGCACCACCTGCTTCAGCGGCCCCGCCGCGGGCACGTTCCTCGGCAACGCCGCGGACACGATCTACACGGCGCAGCCGATCGGCTTCGCCTTCCCGTTCGGCGGCGCGACGTACACCGACGTGCACGTCTCGGACCATGGCATCGTGTTCCTGTCCAACGGCGGCGTGCCGACGCCGCCCGCGGCGACGCCGTTCGTCTACACGCCGTCGCTGGCCAACTTCGCCACCGGCGGCCCGAAGATCGCCGCGATGTGGTCCGACACCGTGGGCGGCAGCCTGACGCCGGGCGCTGGCGTCTACGTCAACAGCACCGCGACCGAGTGCCGCATCGAGTGGCGCTCCGTGTTCAGCTTCGGCGTCCCGACGTCCGAGTTCAATCTCGCGATGACGCTGTCGGTCAGCGGCCAGGTGCAGTTCGACTATGGCACGGGCGTCACGAACAACTCGACGTTCGGCGGCGTCAGCGACAACGGCATCGTCGGCATGTTCGCCGGCGGCACGCTGCCGGCCAGCCTCGACCTGTCGACCACGGGTGCGTCCGTCGACAACAACACGTTCGAGAACTTCGTCGTCGCCAACACCTTCGACATGGCGAACAACCGGCTGCTCATGATCCCGGGCGCCCCGGGCTGGTCGTACGTGCTGCTCGGCCCGTCGGGCAGCTGCGCCTCGGCGACGAGCTTCGGCGCGGGCTGCGGCGGCATCTTGTCGTCGTACTACGAGCGCTTCCCGTCCACGCCGTCGATCGACCTGTCCAACCGGTCGATCAGCATGTTCAGCAATGGCACGGGATACATCGTGAACGCGAACTCGGGCACGCCGTTCCTCGCCCCGTCGAGCAACGCGATCAACCTCGGCCTCGGCGACGACACCGAGGGCATCGTGACGCTGTCGGCGCCGTTCGTGTTCCCGGGCGGCTCGACGACCTCGCTCACGGTCGGCTCCAACGGCCACGTCGCGACCGCCAGCAACGGCGCGGCGGCCGACTACACGCCGACGGAGGGTGAGTTCCTCGGCTGGACCAATCCGACGTGGGCGGTGTGGCGCGACTTCATCTGCAACGCCAGCGGCAACGTCAAGTTCGAAGAGGTCGGTGGCGTCGCCTACATCACGTGGGACAACGTCATCGGCTACCAGGGCACCGCGCCTGGCACGACGCCGAGCACCTTCCAGTTCCAGTTCTTCCTCGCCTCGGGCGACGTCGCCTTCGTGTTCCAGTCGATGGACACGGTGTCGATCAACGGCTTCGCCGGCGCCGAGGGCTGGCTCGTCGGCTACTCGGGTCCGGGCGCGGGCCTCGATCCGGGCAGCATCGACCTGTCGAACGCGCCGACGCCCTCCTTCCTGATCAACGGCTTCGACATCCCGCCCCTCGCTCTCGCAGCCAACGGCGTCCCGACGGTCGGCAACGCCACGTTCGGCTACACGGTCTCGGATGGTCTCGTGTCGCTGCAGCTGGCGTTCGTCTTCTTCGGCACGGTGGCCGTCAACCCGGGCATCCCGCTCGACGCAATCGGCATGCCGGGCTGCTTCAGCTACTCGAGCGCGGACCTCGGCTCGCTGACTGCCTCGCTCACCGCCGGCACCGGCACGCTGCCGTTCGCGATCCCGGCGAACCCGGCGCTCGTGGGCGCGTCGCTGACGGCGCAGGCCGTGGCGTTCTCGCTGGCGACGCCGCTCAACCTCATCACGTCGAACGGCAACTCGATCACGGTCGGCTTCTGACCGGTCGTCGTGCCGGCGCTCCGCCGGCGCGCGATGCACGCAGCCCGTCCCGGTCGCGCGACCGGGGCGGGCTGCGTCGTTTCCAGCCAACGCGTTCAGCGGCAGCCACAGAACGCGTACGGCCCGATCAGCACGACGGCGACCGCTGCGCCGACCAGGGCGTCGCCGGTCAGCGCGACGGGGGTCAGGGCGACGCGGGCGGCCGTCGACAGCTCCGCTTCGCTCTCGGCGCAGCCGTGCCCCTCCCAGACCTTCTGCGTGAGGCAACTCGGCAAGCTCGCGACCGACAGCAGCGCGGCGAGCAGGATGGCGGGACGGGACGGCGAACGGTGGGTCTGCATGGCGTCGATTCCTCCGATCCGCGTCAAGCGCAGGCGGCCCGGTGCGTGCTTCGCCGCGGCGGCGCGATGCGGCGGACGATTTGGCCGCGGACCGAGGCCGTTGCGCGGCCGCGGTCTGTGCGCGCGGGCGCGACCCTGGC
>JBEITC010000340.1:0-4575 GCA_040375075.1 Planctomycetota bacterium
CGCCGTCGTCGGCGCTGGCGGCGGCGAAGCGACCCGCGAGGCGGCCGTCCGTGCTGGCGCCGCGCGCATCGCGGCGGCGCTGCCGTCGGCGCACGGCGATCGGTTGGTGGCCGGCGTGGCGGCGCTGTGCGACGCGTCGGTCGTCGACGCCGGCTTCCTCGCGGCGGTCCGCACGCATGGCGCGCGGCTCGTCGACGGCTTGCTCGCCATCGACGAGGACAACTGGTCGCGGCGCCTGCCGGCGCTGCTCGCGCCCTCGGCTTCGGCGCTGGCGGTGTCGGAGGCGGCGCGCACCGTCGGTCGGCTGCCCGGGTTCGGGCTCGACGCGACCCGCTGCAAGCTGGCGCGCAGCCTGCTGGTCGGCGCGCTGCGCGATCGGCGTGGCGTCGGGGTGGACAGCCCGGAGCTCGTCGCCGGTCTTCTGTACGGCGGCGCTGACGTGCTGCCTGCCGCCGAACGCGAGCAACTCGAGCGCGACCTGCGGCGCTGGCGGCCGGTGCGGTTGGCCCCGGACTTCCGCCTGTGCCACCAGTTCGCCTGGTCGATCGAGCCGGGGCGCCGTGGCCACACCCGCCTGCAGGCCGACCTGCGCGAACTCGCCGTGCTGCCAGCGCCGTCCGCCATGGCGGAGGCCGGTGCGTTCGTGCTCTGTCTTGCCACCGCGTATGCGTCGACCGGCGGCGAACCGGACGAACGCGACGCCTCGCCGCGCGGCGGATCCTGACCGGCGCGTTGCCGCCGCCGCCGCCGCCGGGGTAGCGTGCCGCGGCGCGCCGTGACCATGTCCGGCGCCGAGGCTAGCCACAACCCGATGGTCTTCCGGTCGCCGCTGCTCGCGCGCATGGGCGCGCTGTTCGTCTCCTGTCTCGCGGTCTGCCCGTGTCCCGGCCAAGCCGTCGAAGGCGTGCCGCAGCCGGCCAACCCGTACAAGCTGGCGCCGTTCCACGCCGACTTCCCGGTCGAGCTCGCGTATCCGCCGATGGTCGGCCGTGAGTACGTGCGGACGCGCCGGCAGGCGCTGGAGCGGCTCGCCAGCAACCTGCAAGGCGGCGTCCGGCGCGAGGCGTGGCTCATCGCCACCGACTTCTTCCAGCGCGCGCCCGAGGACGCCGTCGACCCCCTGGTCGAGGCCATGGACCGCGCCTTCGGCAAGCCCGGCCTCGACGACGTGGTGAAGAACTGCGTCGACGCGATGGGCGCGATGCGCAACGAAGGCTTCGACGGCGCGCTGCGGCGCGCTCTGCAGCACCCGAACCCGATCGTGCGTCAGGCCGCGTTCTGCAGCATCGCTTCGTCGGGCTCCGTCGACACCGTGCGCGAGCTGGCGGGCGCCTTCGACCGGATGGATGGCCGCGCCCGCAGCGCGTGGCTGCGCGCTGCGCGCGAGCGCTTGCCGCGCGAGGAGGCGCTGCGCGCCCTCATGGCAGTGGTCATGGGCGAGTACCCGACGCAGGTGCGCGACCTCGCGGTGAAGGAGGCGATGCAGTTGCCGGCCGAGGAGGCGGCCCGCGTGCTCGGCGGCCGCTGGGAGCAGGCGGTCGGCGAGTTCAAGGCGATCATCGCGGGCGTGTTCCACGCCGCCGACGACACGCGCGGCACCACCTGGCTGCTCGCCAGCTTCGACGG
Source organism: Planctomycetota bacterium (assembly GCA_040375075.1). Lineage (GTDB taxonomy): Bacteria > Planctomycetota > UBA1135 > UBA1135 > UBA2386 > UBA2386. The sequence continues at coordinate 1,627 of JBEITC010000340.1, forward strand.
CGAGGACTTCGAGCGCCTGCAGCTCGCGGTCCGACACGGCGCGCGCGGCGAGCTCGGGCCGCTGCGCGACAAGATGCTCGCGCTCGCGACGCATCCGCGGCAGGACGTCCGACTCGAACTGGCCAAGGCGCTGGTCCGCGTCGACGGCGACGACGTGGCGTCGTGCTACGAGATCCTGGTGACGGCGGAGGACGGCTGGGAAGCGCGCGCGATCGGGCTGCGCGAGCTGACGCGGCGCGGCCGCGGCAAGGCCGTCGACGTGCTGCTGGAGGAGGCGCCGCTGGCGAGCGGCACGCGCCTGCAGCAGGTGCTGAACGACCTGACGGCGAGCGGCGATCCGCGCGCGGTGCCGGTGCTGCTCGAGCGCTTCCAGAAGGCGCCCGAGGGCGAGTCCCGCCCGTTCTTGCAGGCGCTGGCGGCCAACCAGAGCGCGGCGGCGGCGACGTCGCTGCTGGCGATCTTCCAGGCGCCCGAGAAGGTCGTCGGTCGCGGCGGCGCGCAGACGCTGACGACGCGCAACTACCTGCCGACGCTGCTGCTCAACCTCCGTGGCGCCGAGCGGACGGTCATCGCCGGCTTCCTCGCGCTGCCGAAGGAGGATTGGCGGCTGCGCGCAGCGCTGCTGCCGACGTTGGCGGGCTTCGCCGCGGATCGCCTGGATCCGGCCCTGCAGCAGGAGTGCATCGCGCCGGTGCGCGCGATCCTGTTCGACCGCGCGGAGCTGCCGCAGCTGCGCGTGTGCGCGCTCAACCAGATGGCGCGCCGCTGGCTCACCGTCGAAGACGCGATGCGGCTCAAGAACGCGCTGTTCGACGAGCCGGCCGGGCTGCGGGCGCTCTTCGCGGACTTCCTGACGGATGCCTTCTGACGGCGCCAGCCGCGCGCTCGGTCGTCAGTAGAGGATCCAGCGTTCGTCGTCGACGCTGCGGTACGCAAGCCGCGTGTCGATGGCGTTCGCGGCGCGACGATGGCCGGCGCGGGCCGCGGGGCGTCGGTCGTCGAACCCGAACGCATTGATGGTCAGGTTGCGCGTGTAGGTGCGGGGGCCGTCTTCGGGCGCGTAGAACATGCCGTGGGCGGGGCCGGACGCCGCGAGCGGCCAAGCCAGCGCGGCGACTCCCGGCACGGCGTCGGGCGCGCTGCGCGTCTCGGGGTCCTTTGCGATCGGAGCGAGGCGGAAGGCGTAGTGCTTGTTCGTCGCGACGAGCCAGGAATCGTCGACCGGCGCCGCCGTCTCCAGGTCGCCGAAGAAGGCATCGCGAGCGCGCGCCAGCTTTAGCAGGCGGGCGAACACGACGTCGGGGTCGGGGGCCGCGTCGCGCCCGATCTCGAGGCCCGCCTCGAGCAGGAGTTCGACGATCTGTCCGGCGCGCGACTCGGTCCGCGCCGTTCGCTCGGCCGACCACCAGGGCAGCCCGAGGCTCGCCGCGATGAGGGCCAGCCCGAGGCCAAGGTGCCATCCCATGGGCCCGAGGCCGCCAGCGCGCATGTCCGCCATGGCGGGGCATTCTCGGTCGCACGTCGCCGAAGCCAAGGCCTTTCGTCTCCGTCCGCGACGGGGCGGCGGCATGGGGGGTCAAGCCGGGGCGGCGCAACTCCCGATGAACGCCGAAGAGGAGAGGCCGAGCAGGCCGGAGGACCGCATGACGCTGCGCAGCCAGGACGACGAGCACTTCGAACGCTTCCGCATGGAGCGCAAGCGCGCGCAGCCGCGACCGAATCCCTCGGCGGCGCCCGACTTCGACAACGGTGCGCTGCGCGAGTTGCAGCAGGTCGAGCAGCGCGAACTGCGCGACCAGAAGCTCACGCGCGAGGTGCACGACTTCTTCGCCGAGGCGACGGCCCAGGCGAAGTCGATCGTCGAGCGGGTCTCGCGCGACGCCGAGTCCGAGGCCACGCAGCGCGTCGAGAAGGACATGGAAGCCTTCCTGATCGACGCGCTGGCGCGCATGAACACGTTCGTCGTGAAGATGATGCGCGAGAAGAACAGCCAGGTGGCCGAGACGCAGGTGGAGCCGTCCGTCGGCAACATCGTCGGCAGGCTGCTCGACGAGTTCCGCTTCGCGGGCACGGCTGCCGTCGGCGACAAGCACCTCGGCCAGGATCCGTTCCAGACCGACATCGAAGCGGTGCAGCGCGAGTTCAAGAGCCGCATCGGCAACATCAGGCAGGACGACGGACAGAGCGTCGTGCCGATCGATCGGCGTGCGGTCGCGATGATCGAGCTCGAGGAGGACGAGGACACGGTCGCCGACGAAGAGGCTCCGCCGCAGTCTGCGCCCTTGCCGGTGCCGCGCGCCACGGCCGTGCCGCCAGTCGTGCCCGCGATCGCGCAGTCCGCCGAGCCGCCCGCCGAAGTCCAGGAGATGGAGCGCTTCCGCGCCGCGCTGAAGTCGCTCGTGCGTCAGGGCCAGATGACCCGCGAGGAAGCGCTGGCGGCCTGGAAGGTCAAGATCGACGCGCGCAGCGGCCGCTGAGGCCGTTCAGGTGAGCGCGATGCGGCGCGCGATCCAGCGCGCCGGCACGATGGCCAGCACGATGGCCACGGCGACGTCGCCACGGCCCGCCGCGAGCGCGAGGCCGCCCGTGTAGAGCATGGTGCCGAGCAGCAGGAAGCCCATCGATCGACGGATCTCGGCTTGCGGCCAGGCCGGCATGCGCGTGTTGCGGCGCAGGAACCACGCCGCCGGCAGCGCGAACAGCGCCGGCGCTGGCCACGCGCCGCCTTGCACGACGGCGAGCGCGAACAGCGCCGCCAGCGGCGGCGCCGTCTGCAGGGCCGCGACGGCGCGTCCGCGCACGCTGGGCACGTCTTCGAAGATGCCGAGCATCGTCACCGCGGCGATGTAGACGCCGTAGCAGCTGGCGGCGACCAGCAGCGCTTCGCGCACGGCGGGCGGCGCGGTCGGCGCCAGCGCCAAGCCGACCCCTAGGTTCATTGCGCGCAGC
>JBEITC010000194.1:0-7052 GCA_040375075.1 Planctomycetota bacterium
CTGCGGCCCGGCGCGGCGGTGCGCGGTGGCGGCGACGTCGCGCGCCTCGTGCGGGACACGGTGCGCGGCAGCAGCCAGGAGAGCTTCTTCGTCGTGCCGCTCGATCGCCGCAACCGCGTGCTGTCGGTGCGCGTGGTCGGCACCGGCGGCGTCGACTCGGTGGGCGCGCATCCGCGCGACGTCTTCGCGCCGGCGATCCGCGACGGCGCGGCGGCGGTCGTCGTCGCGCACAACCATCCGAGCGGCGATCCGGCGCCGAGCGCCGAGGATCGTGCGGTGACCGACCGGCTGACCGCTTCGGGCCGGCTGCTCGGCATCGAAGTGCTCGACCATGTCGTGGTCGGCGACCTCAGGTACTTCAGCTTCGCCGACGAGGCGTTCGGGTCGATCGGGCCCGTGGGCTGACCGCGACGTGGCCGCGTGCGCTGCGGCGCGCGCGACGACTAGCTGCGGGCGACGAACCGCTCGCCCGTCGCGAAGAACACGCCGCCCTTCATGTGGTGGATCGTGCGCGGGCCGTCGGCGGCGAAGCGCCATTCGCCGTCGCGCCACAGCGCGTCGTCGGCCCACGCGCCGACGCACTCGAGCACGAACAGGTCGAGGCGCGCTTCGAGGTCCGGCTCCGGCAGGCGGCGGCACTCGAGCCAGGCCGCGCAGCCGGCGAGCAGCGGCGCCTGCACGAAGTCGCCGGCTTCCGCCGCCAGCCCAAAGCGCGCGAACTTGTCGCCGTCGCGGCCGCTGCACGAGCCGAGCGCGTACGTCAGGCCGGCCTGGGTCGTCGTCGGCGCGTGCAGCACGCACTCGCCCGAAGCGACCAGCAGTTCGCGGGTGTAGGTGTCGGCTGCGACGACGGCGGCGAACTTCGGCGGCGTGAAGTCGAGCGGCATGACCCAGGCTGCGGCCATGACGTTGCGCCGGCCGGCGTGCGCGGCGCTGACGAGCGTCGTGGGGCCGTGGTTGAGCAAGCGGTGGGCGTGGGCGAGCGGGACGGGTACGCGCATCGAGGCAGGGTAGCTGCGGTCCGGGAGGTGGTCGACGTGCCGCGGGGGCGCCGAAGAGCGCGTGCCTTCGCGCGCGCGGTCCGGTATCACGACGAGCCGTGAGCGCGACGCCCGCTTCGCCCCGCGAGATCCACCGCACCGTCGTCGTCGACGGCGAGCGGACGCGGCTGCGCCGGCCGCACGTCTGGACCCTCGTCGTCGTCACGTTGGTCGCCGCCGCCGTCCGCTGCACGGGCCTCGGCGACTGGTCGCTGTGGGTCGACGAAGCGCACACCTGGCGCGACGCCACCATGCCGTTGCACGGCGACAACGGCTTCCTGGCGACCGACCGCCTGCTCTACCCGATGACGTTCCTGCTGCTGCGCCAGCTGATCGACTCCGGCTGGGTGGGGGAGGACGCGGCGTCGTTGCGCCTGCTGTTCGCGGTGGTCGGCACGCTGACGGTGCCGCTGCTGGCGCTCGCCGGCCGCCGGCTCATCGGCGCCTGGCCGGCGGTGCTCGCCGCGGCCCTGCTCGCGCTGCACCCCTGGCACCTCTACTGGAGCCAGAACGCGCGCGGCTACGTCTTCGTGGTCTTCGCGGCCGTGCTGGTCGTCGAGCGTTCGTTCGCGCACGCCCGGGCGCCGGGCTGGGGCAAGCTGCTCGGCGTGTGGCTCGGCATCGGGCTCGGCGCCGCGAGCCATCCGACCGGCGGCTTCCTCGCGGTCTCGTTCGTCGCCTTCCTGGTGCTGCGCGCGCGGCCGCTGACGCGCGGTCGCATCGCCGTGCTCGCCGGCGTCGGCGTCGCGCTCGCCGCCGGCCTGCCGTGGGCGATCGACCACCTCAGCCCGTTCCAGGGCTTCCTGCGCAGCAAGAACGCGCCGTCGCTGGCGCACTTCGTGCAGACGTCGGCGTACTACTTCCGGCCGATCGCGCTGCTGCTCGCCGTGGCGGCGCTGCCGCTGCTGCACCGCTACGCCGGCCGCGATCGCTCCTTGCTGCTCGGCTGCTTCCTCTTCGCGCCCTTCGTGGCCTTGCTCGTGCTCGGCAACTGGCGCGTGCTGGCGACCGCGCGCTACGCCATCGTCGCGCTGCCCGCGGTCGTCTGGTTGGCGGCCTTCGCGTGCGCGCATCTCGGCGAGGCGGTCCTGCGGGCGTGGCGGGCGCGCGGCGTCGCGCCGTGGTTGGCGGCGGCGGCGCTGCCGCTGTGCCTGTTCGGCGAGCAGGCCTTCGCGCTCGTCGACTACGCGACCATCCAGCACGGCCAGAGAGCGCGCTGGCGCGAGGCCGCCGCGTTCGTGCGGGCGCAGGCCGGCGGCAAGCCGATCCGCGTCGCGACGATCAACTTCCCGACCCTCGCGTACTACCTGCGCCCCGGCATGTGGCGCGGCGTCATGGCCAAGGAAGACCTCGGCAACGACGTCGTGCAGATCGAGGACTGGATGGTCGCCGAGGGGCGCGACCAGTTCAAACAGCGGGTCTGCGAGCCCGGCGCCGTCCCGCACCTCGCGTGGCACCGGCGCTGCGCCGACGAGCGCGGCGCGTTCTTCGCCGCGGTGATCACGCTGCCCGAACTGGCCGAGAAGGACCGCGACGGCAGCATGCTGGCGGCGCTGCGCGCCGAGTGCGAGCTGGCGCTGCACCTGCCGTGCTGGGTCGGCCCCAAGGACGAATCGATCTACGTGTACGTGTGGAAACGCCCATGAGCCTTCGCGCCCTGTTGTCGCTCCTCTCCGCCTTCCTGCTCGTCGCGTGCGCCGGCGCCGCGCCGCAGGCCGAGCCCCGCCGCGTCGACGTCTGCGTCTACGGCGCGACGTCGGCCGGCATCGTCGCCGCCATCGCCGCCAAGCAGCACGGCCTGACGGTCGCCCTCGTCGACAGCGACGGTTGGGTCGGCGGCCTGTCGACGTCTGGCCTCGGCGCCACCGACGTCGGCAACAAGGACGCCATCGGCGGCCTGTCGCGCGACTTCTACCGCCGCATGCGCGCGCACTACGACCAGCCCGGGTCGTGGACGCGCGAGAAGCGCGCCGACTTCAAGAGCCGCGGCCACGAGCCGGGCATCGACGCGGCGTGGACCTTCGAGCCGAGCGTCGCCCAGGCGACGTTCGCTGCGATGATGGCGGACGCCGGCGTGGTCGCCGAGCCGGGGCGCCTCGATCGCCGGCCCGTCGGTGTCGGCAAGGACGGCGGCAAGCTGGCCTGGATCGCGCTCGAGGACGGCCGACGCATCGCTGCACGGCTGTTCCTCGACTGCACCTACGAGGGCGACCTGCTCGCCGCCGCCGGCTGCGAGTTCACCGTCGGCCGCGAGGCCAACGCGCAGTACGGCGAGACGCTCAACGGCGTGCAGACCGCCAACGCGACGAAGCACCAGTTCACCGCCGCGGTCGATCCGTACGTGAAGAAGGGCGACAAGGCCAGCGGCCTGCTGCCGGGCGTGCACGCCGGCCCGCCTGGCGCAGAGGGCGCGGCCGACGCGCGCATGCAGGCGTACTGCTTCCGCATGTGCACGACGGACGATCCGCAGAACCGCCTGCCGTGGCGCCAGCCCGACGGCTACGACGCGCGCGAGTACGAGCTGCTGCTGCGCCACTTCGAGGCCGGCAGCACGCTGGCGCCGTGGCACCCCGTCGGCATGCCCAACCGCAAGACCGACACCAACAACAACGGCGCGTTCTCGACCGACTACATCGGCGCGAACTACCGCTACCCGGAGGCGTCGTACGAGGAGCGCGCCGCCATCGTCGCCGAGCACCGCCGCTGGCAGGCGGGCCTGATGTGGACGCTGGCGAACGACCCGCGCGTGCCGGCGAAGGTGCGCGCCGAGTTCAACCGCTACGGCCTCGCCAAGGACGAGTTCGCCGCCTTCGAGCACTGGCCGCCGCTGCTGTACATCCGCGAAGGCCGGCGTCTCGTCGGCGAGGCCGTGGTCACCGAGCAGGACTGCATGGGCGGCAAGGTCGCCGACGACCCGGTCGGCATGGGCGCGTACGCGATGGACAGCCACAACGTGCAGCGCTACGTCGCCGCCGACGGCACGGTGCGCAACGAGGGCGACGTGCAGGTGCGTGTGCCGAAGCCCTACGGCATCTCGTACAAGGCGCTGCTGCCCAAGCGCGGCCAGTGCGACAACCTGCTGGCGCCCGTCTGCGTCAGCAGCAGCCACATCGCCTACGGCTCGATCCGCATGGAGCCCGTGTTCATGGTGCTGGCCGAGTCGGCGGTGGTCGCCGGCGCGCTCGCGCTCGAGCGCGGCATCGCGCTGCACGACGTGCCGTACGCCGAATTGAAGGCGCGGCTGCTGGCGCGCGATCAGCGCCTGACCTGGCCGGTCGCCGGGAAGTGATCGGCGGCGGCGGCGCGGCTTGCGCCGGACGCCGCGGCGGCCGATCCTCGCGGCCATGAGCCTGCGTGCTGCCGCCGTCCTCGCCGCCTCCGCGTTCCTGCTCGCCATGGCGCCGGCCCAGGCGGCCGGCGACGCGCCGGACGCGATCCCCAGCGACTTCGTGCGCTTCGTCGAGGCCGGCGACGGCGGCCGGCTGGAGACGGCGATCACGCGCTACCGCAAGGACGACGTCGAGGTGACGTTCTTCGCCGCGGTGCACATCGCCGACGCCGCCTGCTACGCGGCGCTCAACGACCGCTTCACGACGTGCGACGCGCTGCTCTACGAGCTGGTCGCGGCGCCGGACGAGCGGCCGGGCAAGGGCCAGAAGGAGCGCGGCTTCAGCCCGATCTCGCTGCTGCAGCGCGGGCTCAAGACCTCGCTCGAGCTCGCCTTCCAGCTCGACGAGGTCGACTACCAGGCGAAGAACTTCGTGCACGCGGACATGACGCCGCAGGAGTTCGAGCACAGCATGTCCGAGCGCGGCGAGAGCATGCTGTCGATCATGTGGGAGATGATGCAGCAGGGCTCGCGGCAGCAGCGCGAGCAGGCCGGCGAGCGCGACGGCGACGGCGAGGACGACGGCGCGGCGAAGCCCAAGCCGTTCGACCTCGTCGCCGCGTTCCGCAGCGGCGAGGGCCGGCACCTGCTGCGCATGACCTTCGGCACGCAGCTCGAACAGGTCGAGTCGATGATGGCTGGCGGCAAGGGCAGCACGCTGCTCGAGGGCCGCAACGAGAAGTGCCTCGAGGTGCTGCGGCGCGAGCTCGCGGCCGGCAAGAAGCGCCTGGGCGTCTACTACGGCGCCGCGCACTTCCCGCACATGGAGCGTCGGCTGGTCGAGGACCTCGGCTTCGCCAAGGCCGGCCACGAATGGTTGCTGGCGTGGGACTGCAAGAAGCGCCCCGACCCCAAGCTCGACCGCGAACTCCTCCAGCGCCGCCAGCTCGCCAAGGCGCAACTCGGCGACCTCGTCGCGGCGGCGAAGCTCGTGCGCGTCGCGCGCGGCGCCGAGCCGACGCCGACGGCGGCGGAGCTGGTGGCGTGGCGCGACGACCAGGGCATGCCGATCTACATCGGTCCGGCGCAGGACCCGTGGGGCCAGGACTACGTCGTGCGCAAGCGGCCGCAGGGCACGCGCTGGGAGGCGGCGAGCGCTGGCCAGGACAAGGCGATGGGCACCGACGACGACCTCGTCGTGATCGAGCCGCGCGCCGGCGGCCTCCCCGCCGGGCGCTGAGCGCCGGAGCAGGCAGCCGTCCACCGGCCGCCGGATCGCCAGTCGTCGGCGTGGCCCCGGACCGTCACCAGCCCGGTTGCGGGCCGAGCGTCGTCGGCTTGCCCTTGTCGTTGGCGACGTTCCAGCCGGTCCAGAACGCCAGCCGCGCGACCGCCTCCATGCGGTCGTAGTGCAGCCGGTCGGCGGTGTCGGTGACCTGGTGGTAGTCCGGGTGCTCGCCGTCGCAGAAGAACACCACCGGCACGCCGACCTTGGCGAAGTTGTAGTGGTCGCTGCGCGCGTAGTAGGTGTCGCCGCTGGTGAAGGCGATGCCGAAGCCCTTCGCCAGCGCCACCGCGTCGCGCACGATCGAGCTGTACTTCTCGTGCTGGTGGCTCGGCGTGACCTGCATCGCGATCTTGCCATCGCCTTCGCTCCCGGCGCGGCCGATCATGTCGATGTTGACGTTGGCGACGATCTTGTCGAGCGGCCACGTCGGATGCGCCGCGAACCAGTCCGAGCCCCAGAGCCCGAGCTCCTCGCCGCTGACGGACAGGAAGACGATCGAGCGCGCGGGGCGCGGGCCGCCCTGCGCGAACGCCTCGGCGATCTCGAGCAGCCCGGCGGTGCCGCTGGCGTTGTCGTCGGCGCCGTTGAAGGCGTCGCCGTCGAGGCGCCGGCCGACGTGGTCGTGGTGGGCGGAGAACACGATCGCCTCGGCCTTCTTCGTCGTGCCCTCGAGCACGCCGACGACGTTGCTGGCGACGGCCTTGTCGTCCTCCTTGACCACGATCGACAGCTTGCCGGCCGCCTTGTCGCTGGCCTTGCTCGCGTCGACCGCGCCGTCGTCGCCGACCGCGACACCGCAGTGGGCGAGCAGCGCCTTGCCCTGGGCCGCCGACAGCACGAGCAATGGCACGCGCACGCGCATGCCGCGCTCGGCGTCGCCGCCGTAGCGCAGTTGCGGATGGTCGGGCAGCAGCGCCCGGTAGTTGAGCGTGTTGCCGAGCGAGGTCTTGTCGCCGAGCAGGCAGACGACGCCGGCGTTCGCGCCCTGCTTGTGCAGTTGCTCGGCGACGTCGACGAAGCGCTGCACGGCCTGCAGGTCGTTGCCGACGCCGCTGCCGCCGGCGGCGCCGAGCGCGACCACCGGGATGCGGCCGGCGAGACCGGCGGGCACGTTCGCCGCCGCGCCGTTGCCGCAGAACACGAACTTGCCGGCCAGCGCGATCTTGGTCTCGCCGCCCGCCACGACCGCGAGGTCGCGATCGTGCTTGCTCGCGCCGTACGACACCGAGGTCGCCGCGTCGAGCCACGTGCGACGCAGCGGGTAGGTCTGCAGCCAGCCCTTGTCGCCGAGCGGCTTGAGGCCGAGCTTCTTCCACTGTTCGGCGACGTACTTCGCGGTCGCCTGTTGGCCGGCGCTGGTGGTGTAGCGGCCGGCGCGCGCGTCGTCGGCGAGCCA
>JBEITC010000509.1:0-2787 GCA_040375075.1 Planctomycetota bacterium
CCGAGCCCGACCGCCGCCTGCTGCAGCACGAACGGCCGCCGCGCCGAGCGCTCGACGACGTCGTTCAGCAGCGGCGCCGCCGCCGGATCACCGAGCATCGCCAGCGCCACGCACGCGTAGCCGCCGAGCGTCTCCGTCGCCTCGTGCTCGCGCAGGAAGTCGCGCAGCGTCGGGAACGCCGGCTGCCAGCCGGTGAGGCCGATCGCGACGGCGAACGCGCCCTGCACCTCGACGTACGACGCCTCGCGCAGGTCCTCGACGAGCATGCGCGCGAGGGGCTCGTCCGGCGCGCCGGCAGCCGCCGCGCGCGCCGCGATCAGGCCGAGCGAGAGCGCCAGCCACGGCCGTTCGAGGTTCTTGTTGGCGCGCTGCCACGTGGTCATCAGCCACTTGCGGTTGTCGGCGCCGCCGATGCGACCCAGCGCCATCGTCGCGAACCTGCGCGCCAGCCGATCGACGCCCTTCTGCGCGTAGCCCTGCAGCGCGCGCGCGACGTCGGCGTCTTCGGGGCATTGCTCGACCGGCAGCCCCATCATGCCGAGCGCGAGCGCGGCCGATTGCAGCGCGGAGTTGCTGCGGTCGAAGCTGCGCGCGATCGCCCGCGGGTCGATGCCGACGTCCTGGGCGTCGAGCAGGACCGCGGCGAAGAGCGCCTTGCAGCGGCGGTGGATCGCCGAGTCGCCGCGACCGAGCAACCGGCCGATGGCGACGGGCACGTGCGCGTCGCCGCGGCCCTGGTTGAGCAGCGCGAGCAGCTCGTCGACGCACTGCCACGCGAGCCGGCGGTGCCGCGCCTGCGCCGGATCGACGAGCAGGCCGAGGCCGTTCACGACGGCGACGCGCAGGTCGCGAGCGGCCTGCTTCTCGTCGAGCAACGGCAACAGCGCGTCGTGCACGGCGAGCTTGATCGCCGGGTCGTCGGACTGGCGCGCGAGCAGGCCGAGCCCGTAGGCGGCGAACGCGCGGGTGCGGTCCTCGACCTTCTCGCGGTCGCACAGCTTGCGGCCGGCGGGCTCGTCGCGCAGCAGCGACAGCAGCAGCGGGATCGCCGCCGGCCGGCCGGCGACGCCGAGCGCCAGTGCGGCGGTCTCGCGCACTTCCTGGTTGTCGCGCGCGAGCCGCGCGGCGAACAGCGCCTCGAGGTCGACGTCCTGCGGCGCGCGGCCGATCTTGGCGAGCGCCATCATGCAGGCGGTCTGCACGTCGCGGTTGCGGTCCTTCTCGAGCAGCGCGACGAGCGCGGGCACGACGGTCTCGAGCACGTCGATCGCGTTGGGCGCGAGCGTCTCGGCGCGCACGGCACGTCGGCGACCGAGGTAGAAGTCGTCGGAGCCCGTCGTCGGTCCCGCGGGCGCGCCCGGCTGCGGCTGCACGAACGGATCCTTGTTGAGCTCCCACCAGACCTGCCAGCTCGCCTCTTCGGGGATCGTCGGTTGCGCGCCGGTGACCGGCGTTCCCGGTCCAGGCGTCGTCGGCACCGGCGTGCCGGGCGGCATCGGCACGCCGGGCATCGCGGGCGCGCCGGGGCCGCGGTACTGGCCGCCGTGCGCAGGCAGCGCGCCGGCGAAGAGGCAGGCCGCGAACCACGGCGCCAGCGACGACTTCGACGGCAGCTTCATCGGCGGCGCACTCTAGTCGCCGCCGCCGCGGCCGTCACAACGCGCCGCCCAGGCACGGGCCGCCCGCAGCCGTCACAAGCGCAGCGCGACCGCTGGCGAACGGCCCAGCTCTGCGCTGCCGTCGGCAGCCACGAAGACGACGCGCGCGAGCGCGACGTGGCCGACCAGCGCCGGCAGCGCCGGCCAGCGCAGCGCGGCGCGCGAAGGCCCCTGCGCTGGCGTCTCGGCGAACGTGCCCGGGCCGAGCTCCTGCTGCGGCGTCGCCCACATCACGACCGGAGCCGCGGGCCGTTGCAGCAGCCACGGCTCGCAGCCCGACGCTTCGCGCAGCAGCAGCGGATGCGGCCGGTCGAGCGCGAGTTCGACGATCGCCCACGGCCCGGGCGGCGCCGCCGATGCGGCGTAGAGCGTGGCGGTGTTCGCGCTGTCGCGCACGAGCGCAGCCGCCGGACGCGGCGCGGCCGGCGGAGCGACGGCGAGTCCGTCGGCGCCAAGGCCGCCGCCGAACAGACCGTCGCGGCTCCATCCCATACCGACGTCGCCGCTGCCGATCGCCCCGTCGAGGACCTGCAGCACGCGCACGCCGTCGACGAACGCCTGCAGGCGGAAGCCGTGCAGCTCGAACTCCAGCGCGCGTGGCGCGGCGAGCCCATCGGGCAGCGTCGCCGTCGCCAGCGTGAACGGCGGGCCGCCGAGCACGCGGACCAGCTGGACCGTGCGCGTCTTGGCGACGTACGTCAGTTCGTAGCGCTCGGCGTCGCCGCGCATGCGCGCGCGCAACGTCGCCAACGCGACGCCACCGAGCGTCAGCACGAGCCGTTGGTCGGCGGCGTCCGTCCCCCGCCAACGCCAGTTCTCGCCGTCATCGCTGCCATTGCCCGCCGCATCCTTGGTCCGCAAGACGGCCAATGCCGCGGCGTCCGCCGGCGCAGTCGCGAGCTGCACGTCGGCGCCCGCCGGAACGTCGAGCGCGAGCGGCTCGGGCCGGCCAGCCGCGTCGGCGGCGAAGTGCACGGTGTGCGTGCCACCGCCGACGGACGTCGCCAACGCGCGCGGAGCCAGAAGCCGCAGCGTCGACGGGCCGAGCACGACGCACTCGCCGCCGCCGCCCGCGCGCGACCAGGTGACCGGCGCGCGCGCTGGATCTTGTGGCGCTGCGTCGGCAGCA
>JBEITC010000027.1:0-17147 GCA_040375075.1 Planctomycetota bacterium
CCTGCGCGGTCGCGACGTCGGGTGGCGGCTGGTCGGCGGCGGCGAGCGAGCCTGCGTGCGCGGTCGCCGCGAGCCGGAAGCAGCCGAGCACGTGCGTCGGGTTGTCGTGTTCTTGCGCCAGCGTCACGCGCAGCTGCGCGCCGGCCGGCAGCGTGAGCGGCGTCGCCAGCTCGAACACCGCGAAGTTGGCGCGGCCGGCCTGCTCCATGATCGCCCAGCCCCACGTCGCGCCCTTGCTGTCGCCGTCGATCGCCGCCGCGACGGCCCACTTGCCATAGGGGTTGCCGCCGGCGGCGCCCGTCTGCTCGTAGCTCGCCGACGCCGCGCGCAGCGGCACGTCGGTCGCGCTGCCGTCGGCGGCGACGACGGCGACGCGCACTTCGCTGACCACGAAGTTGCCGTTGCCGGCGCGCCCCGGGCCGCGGTGCGGCAGCGCGTCGTCGGGCAGCACGTCGAGCCGCAGCGCCGTCGTGTCCGCGGGCAGTTCGGCGAACGTCAGCGTGTACGCGTCCTGCGCCGGCACGTCGCCAGAGGCCAGCAGCGCGCCGTCGGCCCGCGGCTGCAGCGACGCGCCGCTGCGCGCGCTCGCCGTCGTCGCCATGAGCGCGCGCCACGCCGGCAGCGTCGCTTCCCACGCTGCGCGCGCCGTCGCCCGCTCCGGCGTGTCGGCCGCGAGTTCGGCGCGCACGTCGTCGATCGCCGTCGCGAGGTCGCCGCGCGCGCGTTCCTGCGCCGGCGTCGGCACGGCGATCTTCGGGCCCCAATCGTCGCCGCCGTAGAGGCCGCGCTCGTCGAGGTCGGCGAAGTGCGCGGCGAAGCGGTAGAAGTCGCGCGCCGTGAACGGGTCGTACTTGTGGTCGTGGCACTCGGCGCAGCCGATCGTGACGCCGAGCCACGCGCCCGAGACGTTGCGCACGCGCTCGGCGAGGTACTTGGCGAGGTACTCCTTCGGCTGCAGGCCGCCCTCGGCGCTCATCATGCCGAGGCGCTGGTAGCCCGACGCGACCTGCTGGCTGCGCGTCGGCGCTGGCAGCAGGTCGCCGGCCATCTGTTCGATCGTGAAGCGGTCGAACGGCAGGTCGGCGCGGAACGCCTCGATCACCCAATCGCGGAACGGCGACACCGACACCGGCTGGTCGCCGTGGTAGCCGACGGTGTCGGCGTAACGCACGAGGTCGAGCCAGAACACCGCCATGCGCTCGCCGTGGTGCGGCGACTGCAGCAGCCGTTCGACAGCGCGTTCGTAGGCATCGGGCGCGGCGTCGGCGACGAAGGCCGCGACCTCGTCGGCGCTCGGCGGCAGGCCGGTCAGGTCGAAGGCCAGCCGCCGCAGCAGCGTCGCCTTGTCGGCCGGCGGCGCGGAAGGCACGCCGCGCGCGGCCAGCGTCGCGTCGATGGCCGCGTCGATGGCCGCCGTCGTCGTCGCCGCGGCGCCGACCGGTCCGGCCGGCACGCGGATCGGCGCGAACGACCAGTGCGAACGCGCAGCCGCTGCGCCCGGCGCCTGCTGGCCCGCGAGCGCAGCTGCCAGCATGGGCGCAGCGACGACGAACGGCAGCAGCGAGCAGGGTGAGGGCATGGGCGAAGCGCGACCGACGCGCGCGCAGCGGGAGACGAGGCGGCGCATCGTGGGCGACGCGCGCGCCGGTCGGAAGGCCCGGCGTGGCGTGCGATGCGTCGCAGGGTTGTCGCAGCCGGCGCGCGGCGCGGGTCGTTGCGTTGCGCCGTCCTGTGCGGCGCGCGTGCCGCGGTCTGCTGGCGCTGCCGCGAAGGACCCTCGCCGCATCGGCTGCGGCAGCGCCATGGCCCCGGAGCATTGCCGCATCCGTTGCGCTGCCGTGCGATGGCGGAGCTGCGGCGACGTGTTCGTCGAAGCGCCGCGCCGCCGGCTGCTCGCCGTGCCGGTGGCGACGCGTTCGTCGGGCGTGCCGTCGCCTGGCCGACCGTGGACCCGCGCCGCCCCGCGCGGCAGCATGACGCGCCGCGCCATCCGCGCCCGCACGTCCCCGTGGCCGACAAACGCCGCTTCTCGCTGTTCGCCGACCTCGTCGAGCGCCACTTCCCCGGCTGCCGGCGCGCGTTCGACATCGCCGGCGGCATGGGCAAGCTCAACGTCGAACTCAGCGCCCGCGGCCTCGACGTGCTGACGTTCGACAAGCGCTGGAAGCGCGCCGAGGTGAAGTACGCCGAGCGGTTGTTCACGCTCGACGAGCCGTGCGACTGCGACCTGCTCGTCGGCATGCACCCCGACGGCGCGACGCGCGTGATCGTCGAGTACGCCGCCAAGCACGGCCGGCCGTTCGCCGTCGTGCCGTGCTGCTCCGACAACGGCATGAGCTACAAGCCGTGGATGCGGCACCTTGCGCAGCTCGGCGGCGACCTCGGCCTCGAGGTCGTCGAAGAGGCGCTGCCGATGGACGGCCGCGCGCGCGTGCTGATCGGCCGGCCGAAGGGGTAGGGGCCGGCGTCACGCGAGGCCGCGCTGCCCCGCACGCGTCGTCGCGTCCGGGATGCCGCCGCCGATCCTCGGCGGATCCGCGTGCGGTCAAAGGCTTCGGCCCAGCCGCGAAGCCACGCACCGGATCGGCGCGTGTCCCGTGACGCAGGCTCCTGACGGGCCGATGCGCGCATGGCGCGACGGCGAGCGCTGCGCTCCACTCTGCGCCGTGCGTGCGCGGCCGATCGGTCGTCGCGCGCCATCCGCCCCGACATGCTGCTCCTGATGAACCCGACCACCACGCCGACCAAGGCCTTCGCCGCCGCCAGCCCCACCGCGCCGCTCGCCTTCACCCGCATCCCGCGCCGCGCGCCGCAGGCCTCCGACGTGGCCATCGACGTGCTGTTCTGCGGCATCTGCCACTCGGACCTGCACTCGGTGCGCGACGAGTGGCGCGCCTTCATGCCGACCGTCTATCCGATCGTGCCGGGCCACGAGATCGTCGGCCGCGTGCGCGCGGTCGGCGCGTCGGTCACCAGGCACAAGGTCGGCGACCTCGTCGCCGTCGGCTGCATGGTCGACAGCGATCGCAGCTGCCCGATGTGCAAGCGCGACCACGAGAACATGTGCATGAACGGCGTGTACACGTTCAACGGCCCCGACAAGCACCTCGGCGGCGTGACCTACGGCGGCTACAGCGAGGCGATCGTCGTCGACGAGCACTTCGTCCTGCGCGTGCCGAAGAACCTCGATCCGGCGGGCGCAGCGCCGCTGCTGTGCGCCGGCATCACCACCTACTCGCCGCTGCGGCAGTACGGCGTGAAGCAGGGCAGCAGGCTCGGCGTCGTCGGCCTCGGCGGCCTCGGCCACATGGCCGTCAAGCTCGGCGCCGCGATGGGCGCGCACGTCGTCGTGTTCACGACCTCGCCCAACAAGATGGTCGACGCCGTGCGCCTGGGCGCGGCCGAGGCGGTCGACTCGCGCGACGCCGCGGCGATGGCGCAGCGCGCGTTCAGCCTCGACGTCGTGATCGACACGATCAGCGCCGACCACGACCCCAACCCGTACCTCAACCTGCTCGCGCCCGAGGGCACGATGGTGATGGTCGGCGCGCCGTCCAAGCCGCTGCCGGTCTCGGCCTTCAGCCTGATCATGGGCAACCGCCGGCTCGCCGGCTCGGGCATCGGCGGCATCGCCGAGACCCAGGAGATGCTCGACTTCTGCGGCCAGCACGGCATCACCGCCGACGTCGAGGTGATCCCGGTGCAGCAGGCGAACGCCGCCTACGAGCGCCTGCTGAAGGGCGACGTGAAGTACCGCTTCGTGCTCGACATGGCGTCGCTGAAGGCGATGGCGTAGGCCGGCGGAGCGGGGCGGGGGCGGCCCGCACCATGCGGCCGCAAGCAGCTTGCTGAGAAGGGCTTGCGCCGTCGGCTTCGCGGCGGTCGGCGCCGCCCTCCCCGCCCGTTGTGGAAATGTGTTCGGGTTCCGTTAGCATCCACCGGATGCTCCATACCGTACACATCACGAACCTCGCCCTGCTCGAGCGCGCCGAGATCCGCCTCGCCGATGGGCTCACCGTGATCTCGGGCGAGACCGGCGGCGGCAAGTCGCTGCTGATCACCGCCCTCAAGCTGCTGCGCGGCGAGAAGGTGTCCGGCGCGCTGGTCCGCCACGGCGCCGAGGAACTGCAGGTCGACGGCGAGTTCCGGCTCGGCCGCGGCGAGCGCTGCGAGCTGATCGCCGCGCTGGTGCGCGAGCTGTGCGGCGGCGCGCTGGAGGACGACCTGCTGCTGGTGACGCGCATCGTCGACCGCCACGGCCGCACGCGCGTCCGCGTCGGCGGCAAGCCGGCGACGCTCGCCGCGCTGCGCGAACTCGGCGCGCACCTGCTGGAGATCCACGGCCAGGGCGACTCGCGCGCGCTGATGCGGCCCGAGACGCAGTGCGAGACGCTCGACGCGTTCGCGGGCGCGTCGCCGCTGCGCGCCGACTTCGCCGCCGCGCTGGCGACCCCGCGCGCGCTGCGCGACCGGCTCGACGAACTGCGCACCGGCGAGCGCGAACGGCGGCAGCGGCTCGAGTTCCTGCGCTTCCAGCACCAGACGATGACCGAGCTGCGGCTGCAGGACGGCGAGGTTGCGGCGCTGGAGCAGGAGCATCAAGTGCTCAGCAACCTCGACGCCATGAGGCAGCGGCTCGACGAAGCGCTCGGCGTGCTGCAGGACGGCGAGGACAACGTCGGCGACCAGCTGGCGCGCGCGGCGCGCGCCGTCGGCGACGCAGCGGCGATCGACGTGCGGCTGCAGGACGCCGCCGAGCAGATGGCGCAGATCGACGAGCTCGTCGCCGACGTCTGCCGCAAGCTGCAGTCCGGGCAGGCGCGGCTCGACCTCGACCCGTCGCGGCTGCAGGAGGTGCAGGAGCGGCTCGACGAGGTGCACGCCGCGCTCAAGCGCTTTGGCCCGACCGAGGCGGACTTCCGCCAGAACCTCGCGCGCACGGCCGCCGAGCTGGCGCAGCAAGAAGCCGGCAGCGACACCGAGGCGCTGCAGGCGCAGCTGCAAGCGGCGACCGACGTCGCGGTGGCGCACGGCCGCAAGCTGCTGCGCGCGCGCCACAAGGCGGCCGGCTCGTTCGCCAAGGCGATCGTCGGCGAGCTGAAGGACCTCGGCATGGCGCACACCGAGGTGCGCGTCGACATGGCCGAGGACTTCGCCGCCGACGCGCTGCTCGCCACGGCGACGGCGCACGGGCCGGTCCCGGTCGACCTCGCGGTCCGCATCAACCCGGGCGAGCCGTTCCACTCGATGCGCGACACCGCGTCGGGCGGCGAGCTCGCGCGCATCGTGCTGGCGGTCAAGAAGACGCTCGCCGACCAGGACCGCGTGCCGCTGCTGGTGTTCGACGAGATCGACGCCGAGATCGGCGGGCGGCTCGGCCTGCAGGTCGGCCAGAAGCTGCACGAGGTCGCGCGCCACCATCAGGTGGTGATCGTCACGCACCTCGCCCCGGTGGCGGCGTTCGCGCAGCACCACTTCCTGGTCAACAAGCAGGTCGCGGGGCGGGCGGCGGACGGCGGGGTGACGGGCGGTTCGACCGGCAAGTCGGCCGACGCGCCGACCGGCAAGAAGAAGCCGGCGACGCACGTCGCCGAGGGCGGCGCCGAGGCCACCGCCGAGGCCACCGCCGCCAGCGCCGGCGACGAACGCACGCGCTCGACGGTGCGCCTGCTCGCCGCCGACGAGGTCGAGAAGGAGCTCGCGGCGATGGCGATGGGCGACGGCGCCGACGCCACCGCGCTGCAGCAGGCGCGCAGCCTCGTGCAGAAGGCGCGCGCCGCCGCCGGCGGCCGCGGGCGGTCGGCGAAGGCGTCGTAAGCGACTTCGCTGGGCGGAGTTCCGTAGACAGCAGCATTTTCTCACCTGGGTCCTCCATAATGACCGAAGAAATGGAGACTCTAGGTCGATTTTTACTGCCTCCTGCGGGCTCGTTCTTTCTATTCGGTCCTCGCGGAGTCGGTAAATCCACCTGGATCCGCGCAGCATTCCCGGGTGCCGTGCGGATCGACTTGCTCGATCCTGGCCAAGCGCGCGCCTACCTCAGCCGACCGGAGCGCCTGCGCGACGTGGTGCGAGCCCATCCGGACGCCCCCGTCGTTGTCCTCGACGAAGTGCAGCGAGCGCCCGTGCTCCTCGACGTCGTCCACCAGCTGATCGAAGAGGGCGCCGGCATGCGATTCGTCATGACGGGATCGAGCACGCGCAAGCTGCGGCGGGCTGGCGTCAACCTGCTCGCTGGCCGCGCCGTGCACCGCGCCATGCACCCGTTCCTGGCCGCGGAACTCGGGGCGGCATTCGACCTACCGCGTGCGCTCGACCAGGGGATGGTGCCGCTCGTCGTCGGCGCCGCCGATCCGGCGGACGCGTTGCGCAGTTACCTCGCGCTCTACATCCGCGAGGAAGTGCAGCAAGAGGGGCTGGTGCGCGACATCGGCGCGTTCGCACGCTTCCTCGAAGCCGTCAGCCTGACGCACGGCCAGCAAGTCAACCTCGCCAACATCGCCGCCGACTGCGAGACGACGCGCAAGGCCGTCGAGAGCTACGTCGCGGTCCTCGAGGACCTTCTGCTGTGCTTCCGCCTGCCGGCGTTCGACCGGCGGGCCCGGCGCAAGCTGGCGACGCATCCGAAGCTCTACTGGTTCGATCCGGGCGTCTTCCGTTCGGCGCGGCCGCGCGGTCCGCTCGATGCCGCGAGCGAGCTGGCCGGCCCCGCCGTCGAGGGGCTCGTCGCCCAGCATCTGCGGGCGTGGATCGACTACCGGCAGACGGACATGCGGTTGAGCTTCTGGCGCACGCGCCATGGCGCCGAGGTGGACTTCGTTCTCTACGGCGCCGAGGGCTTCGTCGCGATCGAGGTGAAGAACAGTCCGCGGATCAGTGGGCGCGATCTCTCCGGTCTGCGCGCCTTCGCGGCCGATTACCCGGAAGCGCGGCGGCTGCTGCTCCATGGGGGCTTCGAGTCCTTCGAGCTCGACGGCGTCCGCTGCGTGCCGGTGGCCGACTTCCTGCGCCGTTTGCACCCGGCGCGTCCGTTGCCCGTGGACGGCGCCTGACGCGGTCGCTCGCGCCTTCGCATCCGTCGCGCTGGACTCCGCCAGCGCTTGCGCGGACCCTAGCGGCTTCTCCGCCTCGTCCCCGCCATGAGCCAATCCGCCCCGCATCGTCCCGTCGTCGGCCCCGAACGTTCGCTGCCGGAGATCACCGCCAAGGCGGTCGTGCTCGGCGTCGTGCTGGCGATGCTGATGGCCGCGGCCAACGCCTACCTCGGCCTGCGCGTCGGCATGACGGTCGCGGCCTCGATCCCGGCGTCGGCGATCGCGCTCGGCGTGCTGCGCGCGTTCCGGCGCAGCAACATCCTCGAGAACAACCAGGTGCAGACGATCGCGTCGGCCGGCGCCTCGACGGTGTCGGGCGTGATCTTCACCGTGCCGGCGCTGGTGATGATGGGGGCGTGGAACGGCTACGACTACTGGCCGATCTTCCTGATGGTCTGCGTCGGCGGGATCATGGGCGTCGTCTTCACGACGCCGCTCCGCCGCGCGCTGATCGTCGACGCCGGCCTGACGTTCCCCGAGGGCGTCGCGACCGCGCAGGTGCTCAAGACCGGCGGCGTCGCGCGCGGCGAGGACGCGACGGCGGCCGAGACGGCGCAGAACGCGTCGACCAGCGGGCTCGGCTTCAAGCTGCTGCTCGAAGCGAGCGCGCTCGGCGCGCTGTTCCGCGTCGGCGAAGGCGCGCTCAAGTGGATCGCCGCCGAGGTCGCGATGACCAAGTCGTGGCTCGGCGGCAAGTGGCTGTTCACCGCCGACGCGACGCTGCAGCCGAGCCTGCTCGGCATCGGCTTCATCGTCGGCCCCAACATCGGCACGCTGATGATGTCGGGCGCGGTGATCGGGACGATCCTCGGCGTGCCGATCAACTGGCTGCTCAACGAAGAGCGCCTGCTGACGACCGCCGGCCTGCCGGCCGGCACGGCGTGGGACGCGATCACGCCCGAGCAGTGGGGCGACCTCGCCGGCGCGTCATGGAAGGAATGCCGCCGCATCGGCATCGGCTGCATGCTCGTCGGCGGCGTCTGGTCGCTGATCCGCCTGATCGGCCCGATCCGGAGCGGCGTGCGCGCGAGCCTCGCCGCCTTCCGCGCGCAGAGGTCCGGCGCCACCGCCGGCGCGCCGCGCACCGAGCTCGACACGCCGATCAACTTCCTCGCCTTCGCGGCGGCGTTGATGACCGTGCCGCTGTTCTTCGCCTTCTGGTCGGCGCTCGGCGAGTACGACGGCAAGCCGCTGGTCTGCGCGGTGCTGACCGTGCTGATGCTCGGCTTCGGCTTCCTGTTCGCGTCGGTCGCCGGCTACATGGCCGGCCTCGTCGGCAGCTCCAACAACCCGGTCTCCGGCGTGACGATGGCGACCGTCGTCGTCTCGTCCTTCATCCTGCTGCAGTTGATGGGCAGCGACGGCATCGCCGGCAAGGTCGGTCCCGCGGCGGTCATCTACCTCGCGGCGTTCATCTGCACCGGCGCGTGCATCGCCGGCGACAACCTGCAGGACCTCAAGTGCGGCCACGTCGTCGGCGCGACGCCGTGGAAGCAGCAGCTCTGCCTCGTGATCGGCACGATCGCGTCGGCAGCGGTGATCCCGCTGGTGCTCGGCCTGCTCGACAACGCCGAGGGCATCGGCCGCGCCGTGCGCGAGGGCACCAAGCCCCTGTCGGCGCCGCAGGCCTCGCTGATGAAGGAGCTGTCGACCGGCATCTTCGGCGCCGGCATCAACTGGAACTTCATCCTGTTCGGCTGCGCGCTCGCCGTCGTCATCATCGCGCTCGACGTCTGGCTGGAGCGGCGCAAGGCCGCCTTCCGCACGCCGATCCTCGGCGTCGCCGTCGGCATCTACCTGCCGTTCGGCCTGTCGGTGCTGATCTTCGTCGGCGGCCTGCTGGCGTGGCTGGTCAAGCGCAAGTTCGCGCCCAAGACCGAGCACGAGCACGTGCAGCTGGAGAACGCCGGCATGCTGCTGGCCTCGGGCCTGATCACCGGCGAGGCGATCCTCAGCGTCGGCATCGCCGCGCTGCTGGTCGCGGCGCCGTCGTGGATCCCGAGCGGGCACGCGTCGTTCGGGCCGATCGCCGCGCTGGGCGCGACGCTCGCCCTGATCGGCTACCTGTACGTCCGCACGCTCGGCGCGGCGCGGCGCATGTGACGCCGGCGGGACGACGGCCCGTCGGCTTCGTGGCGCAGGCTCCGCGAAGCGGCTAGAACTACCGGCTTCGCACCGTCCGATCCCGCCCGATGTCGCCGCTCGAACCCTTCCTGCTCGAACGCATCATGCTGCCCAAGGTCTGGGGCGGCCGGATGCTGACGAAGGCTCCAGGCATCGCGCTGCCGCCCGACGTCGACGTCGGCGAGACGTGGGAGCTCTACGACCGGCCGGAGGGCAGCAGCCGGCTGCGCGGCCGCACGACGACGATCGCCGACCTGATGGCGACGGCGCGCGAGAAGCTGCTCGGCCAGGGCGTCGCGCCGGCGCACGGCGGGCGCTTCCCGTTGATGCTCAAGTTCCTCGACGCGCGCGAGGCGCTGTCGGTGCAGGTGCACCCTGACAACGCGGTCGCCGCGCTCGACGACGACAGCGGCAAGAACGAAGCCTGCATCGTGCTCCACGCCGGCGCCGACGCGCGCTTCACCCGCGGCCTGCGGCCCGGCGTCGACCGCGAGCGCTTCCTCGCCGCCGTCGGCTCGCCGCAGATCGAGGAGCTGCTGTGGAGCTTCCGGCCCGAGGTCGGCGACACGATCCACGTCCCGCCGGGCACGATCCACGCGATCGGGCCGGGGCTCGTCGTGTTCGAGGTGCAGCAGAACAGCGACCTGACCTACCGCATGCACGACTGGGGCCGCGGCCGCGAGGTGCACGTCGCGAAGGCCGTCGCCGTCGCCGATGCGACGCCGACGCCGGCCGAGCGCCCCGTCGTCGCGCCGACGCCGCTCGCCGACGGCGGCACCGAGCTGGTCGCGACGCGCGAGTTCCGCGTGCGCCGCTACGCGCTGCGCCAGCGCTTCGAGCTGCGTCCCGACGGCCGCTTCTGCACCGTCACCGTCGTCGCTGGCGGCGGCACGCTGTGGTGGCCCGGCGAGCGCGTCAACGGCACGCTCGCGCTGGCCACCGGCGACACCGCGCTGGTGCCTGCCTGCTGCCCGCGCTTCGACTTGATCCCGAACGAATCCATGAACGTCCTCGTCTGCGACCCCGGAGTCCGCTGATGGCCCGTCGACACGTCGACCGCAAGCCCGGTGAACGCCTCAACCGAACCGGCGGTCCCGGCTCCTCCCGTGGTCCGCGTCCGAGCGGTCGTCCCGGTGGCGATCGTCCGCACGGTGGTGGCGGCTCCGGCCGCGGCCCGTCGCGCGGTCGCGACGATCGCGGCCGTGACGACCGCGGTCGCGATGACCGCGGGCCGGGCAAGCGCGGGCCCGGCCAGCGCGGCCCCGGCGGCTACCGCGGCGAGAAGGATCGTGGCCCGCAAGGCCGCGGCCCGCAGGATCGCCCGGTGCGCGGCAGCAAGCGCCGCCAGCAGGGCCTGATCGTCACGCCGGCCGGCGCGCCCGAGGCCGGCGCCAAGGACGGCAAGCTCCGGCTCAACCACTTCCTCGCCATGAGCGGCGTCTGCAGCCGCCGCGCCGCCGACGAGCTGATCGCGTCGGGCCGCGTCGAGGTCAACGGCCAGCTCTGCATCGAGCTCGGCACGCGCATCGACCCGCAGCAGGACGACGTGCGCTTCGACGGCTCGCGCGTGCAGCCCGAGCGGCTGACGTACGTGCTGTTCAACAAGCCGAAGAACGTCGTCTGCACCAACGCCAAGCACGAGCAGAAGAAGCGCGTCATCGACTTCCTGCCGATGGTCAAGGGCCGCCTCTACACGGTCGGCCGCCTCGACCTCGACAGCGAGGGCCTGATCCTGCTGACCAACGACGGCGGCTTCGCGCTCGAGATGACGCATCCGCGCTACGGCGTGCCCAAGCTGTACGCCGTGCTGGTGCGCGGCCGCGTCGAGCAGCACGACGTCGACAAGGCGCGCGGCGGCGTGTGGCTCGCCGAGGGCCCGACCTCGGGCATGAGCGTCAAGGTCGAGCGCACCGGCAAGGACCGCACCTACATGAAGGTGACGCTGCGCGAGGGCAAGAACCGCGAGATCCGCCGCGTGTTCGCCAAGCTCGGCTACCCGGTGATCGAGCTCAAGCGCATCCGCATCGGCGAGCTCAACCTGCACGGGTTGTCGCCGGGCGAGCACCGCTTCCTGCAGCGGCACGAGATCGAGGCCTTGCGCGCGACGGCGCGCTCGGCGGGCGCGGACCAGCACATGAGCGAGGAGTGAACGCGATGGATGCGATGACGACGACGATGCTTCCCGACGTCGAGGTGGTGGAGCTGGACAACGGCTTCAAGGCCCTGCTCGTCGAGCGCGGCCCGCTGCCGGTGGTCGCCAGCGTGCTCTGGTACCGGGTCGGTTCGCGCGACGAGCGCACCGGCGAGACCGGCGTCTCGCACTTCCTCGAACACATGATGTTCAAGGGCACCGAGGCGTTCGCGAAGGGCCAGATCGACCTGCAGACCAGCAAGATGGGCGGCAGCAACAACGCCTTCACCGACAACGACGGCACCGCCTACTACTTCACGATGGCCGCCGACCGTTGGGAGAAGGCGCTCGAGATCGAGGCCAGCCGCATGCGCGACTGCCTGCTCGACCCGCAGGAGTTCGCCAGCGAGAAGAACGTGGTCCTCGAGGAGCTGGCGATGGGCGAGGACGACCCGTGGCGGCCGCTCTACCAGGCCACCGAGTCGCTGCTCTACCAGGTCCACCCGTACCACCACCCGGTGATCGGCTGGCGCGAGGACCTCGAGCGCCTCGCCGCGCACCAGATGCGCGACTACTACCGGCGCAACTACGGCCCGAACCGCGCGTTCCTGGTCGTCGTCGGCGCGATCGACAAGGCGCGCACCGCCCAGCGCATCCGCGACCTGTTCGGCCCGCTGCCGCGCGCCACCGAGCGCGAGGCGCCGATCCAGGAGCCGCCGCAGCTGGGCGAGCGCCGGGCCACGCTGCGCACGCCGCACTCGGTCACGCGCCTGTGCATGGGCTTCCGCACCTGCCGCATGGGCGAGCGCGACGACTACGCGCTCGACGTCCTGTCGCACGACCTCGGCAACAGCAAGAACAGCCGCCTCTACCGGCGCCTGGTCCGCGAGGACGAGCTGGTCACCGAGGTCAGCGTGATGAACGAGACGCGCCAGGACCCCGGCTCGCTGCTGGTGCTGTGCGAGTTGCGCGATGGCGTCAGCCCGGCCGAGGTCGAGCGCGCCATCCGCGAGGAGATCCGCAAGCAGCAGGACGAAGGCGTCGCCAAGAAGGACATGGAGCGCATCCTCGCGCAGATCCGCGCGTCGTTCCTGTTCCAGGACGAGGCGGTGCTCGATCTCGCGATGAAGCTCGGCCGCTTCGAGGCCGGCACGCCCGCCGGCTACCGCACGCTCGCCGACGTGCTGCCGACGTACGACTCGCTGACGCAGAAGGAGCTGCGCGAGGTCGCGCGGCGCTACTTCGACTTCGACCGCGCCGCCGTCGTCTGGGCCGTGCCCGGGGCGAAGGCCCGCGCGAAGGGCGGCGACGCGACCCGCGCGAAGGGCAGCGTCAAGGCGCCGAAGGCCAAGGCCAGGAAGGCCAAGGCAGCCAAGGCGGGCAAGCTGGCGAAGTCCGCGCCGGCGAAGGCCGGCAAGCAGAAGGCCAAGAAGAAGGGCAAGCGCGCATGAGCCATCCGATCCGCCTCGAAGTCGCCGAGCGCGAGCTCGCCACCGGCCTGACGCTGATGGCCGTCCGCAATCCCGGCGTGCCGACGTTCGCCTGCGCGATGTCGCTCGACATCCGCGCCGCCGACGAACGCGACGACGCGCCCGGCCTCGCCAACCTCGTCGGCGAGTGCCTCGACGAGGGCACCCGCCACTACGACGCGCTCGAGCTCGCCGCCGCCGCCGAGCGCATCGGCGCGGTGATGGAGGGCAACCACCGCGGCGGCGTCATCATGGTCCCGGCCGTGGCCCAGAAGGAGGCCATCGCGCTGCTCACCGAGATGACGCTCGCGCCGGAGTTCCCCGGCCGCGAGGTGCGCCGCGTGCAGGCCGAGATCCTCACCGAGATCAAGGCCGACGAGGACGACCCGCGCGCGGTCGCCGCGCGCCGCTTCCGCAAGGAGATCTACGGCGAGCACCCGCTCGGCCGGCCGTCGCAGGGCACGCTCAAGGGCGTCGCCAAGCTGAAGCCCAAGGACCTGCGCGACTTCCACGACGAGTGGTTCCGGCCCGCGGGCGGCCTCGTCGCCGCCGCCGGTCCCGACGATCCCGAGCGGATGCTGGACCGCATGGAGAAGGCGTTCCGCGGCTTCAAGGGCAAGGCGCAGAAGCACATCAGCCCGCCGGATGTCGACCTGCCGGCCACCGGTCGCGACGCGCACCTGCCGATGGCGCGCGAGCAGGTGCACGTGTTCCTCGGCCACCTCGGCATCCGCCGCACGCATCCCGACTTCTACGTGCTGTCGGTGATGGACCACGTGCTCGGCACCGGCCCGGGCTTCACCTCGCGCTGCTCGCGCAAGCTGCGCGACGAACAGGGCCTCTGCTACGCCGTGAGCGCCGGCATCACCGCCAGTGCTGGCGAGGAGCCGGGCATGTTCACCGCCTACATCGGCACGTCGCCGGAGCACCGGCAGCGCGCGATCGACGGCTTCCTCGAGGAGATCCGTCGCATCCGCATCGAGCCGGTCAGCGCGCAGGAACTGCAGGACGTGAAGGACTACCTCACCGGCAGCTTCGTGTTCGGCCTCGAGCGCAACAGCAACCTCGCGGCCTACGCGATCCGCGCGCGCCGCTTCGGCCTCGGCTACGACTTCCTGCAGCGTTACCCGGACATCATCCGCGCCATCTCCATCGAGCAGGTGCGCGAGGCCGCCGAGCGCCACCTGCACCCGGACAAGCTCGTCGTCGTCAGCGCGGGGGCGAGCTGACCATGGCCGCGCCGTCGCTCGCCGAGGTCGTCGACATCCTGCGCGAGATCGCGCCGACCGAGCTCGCTGCCGAGTGGGACAACGTCGGCCTGCTGGTGCGGCCGTTCGCCGCCGGCCGCAAGGTCGGCCGCGCGCTCTTGTGCGTCGACATGTCGGTCGGCGTCGTCGCCGAGGCCAAGGCGAAGAAGGCCGACCTCGTCGTCAGCTACCACCCGCCGATCTTCCAGGGCCTCAAGAGGCTGCACGCCGACGGCGGCGTGCAGGAGGCGGTGCTCGCCGCCGCTGCCGCCGGCCTCGCCGTCTACAGCCCGCACACCGCGCTCGACGCCGCGCCCAACGGCCTGTGCGACTGGCTGGTGGGCGAGCTGCTCGCCGGGCAGGCGCCGAAGGAACTGCGGCCGTGCGGCGACGGTGAGTTCGGCCGCGTCGCCGCGCTGGCGAAGCCGCTGCCGCTGGCGACGCTGCTGCAGCGCTGCAAGAAGCGCTTCGGCGTGAAGGCCCTGCAGGTCGCCAAGCCCGCCGGCATGGGCGCCAGCGTGCGCTCGTTCGCCGTCGCCGCCGGCGCTGGCGGCAGCGTGCTGCGCGCGGCCGACGCCGACGTGCTGGTCACCGGCGAGATGTCGCACCACGACGCGCTCGCTGCCGTCGCGCGCGGCCGCTGCGTCGTGCTCGCCGGCCACAGCAACACCGAGCGCTGCTACCTGCCGACGCTGCAGAAGCGCCTGCGCGGCGCCTTCGGCCGCGACCTCGACGTGCTGGTCGCCAAGGCCGACCGCGATCCGTTCGCGGTCGTCTGAGCGGCGGCGAGCGTCCCGCGCGGTCGGCGCTCGCTGCGCCGTCGGCGGCCGCGATCGCCGCCGGGTCGAACCCGCGCAGCCACCGCAGGCAGGAGGCGCAGGCCGCAGGGTCCGGCTACGGGCGGCGTCGCCGCCCGCCAGCGCGTCACGCCTCCGTCGGCCGCTCTTCCGGCCGCCGGATCGCGTGGCGGAACACGTAGTTCACCACCGGGATGCCGAGCAGCAGGCCCCACACGCCGAACAGCTGGCCGCCGATCGTCAGCACGATCAGCACCAGCACCGGGTTCATGTGCATGTGGTGGCCGTAGATCTGCGGGTTGAGCACGTACGTCTCGATCGCGTGGATCACGCAGATCAGCACGATCACCAGCACCAGCGCGCTGACGCCGTCGGACTGCAGCGCCACCAGCGCGATCGGCGTCGTGCTGATGAACGTGCCGGCGACCGGGATGAAGCTGCAGAAGAAGACGATCGCCGACAGCACCAGGATGTTGTCGAGGCCCATCAGCCAGATGCCGAGCGCGGTCAGGATCGTGTTGACCAGCGCGATCGCCAGCTGCGCCTCGAGCGCGCGGCCGAGCACGCGGCCGAAGCCGGCGATGTTGTCGGCGACCTCGTCGTAGATGAAGCCGACCTTGGTGCGCGACAGCCCCTGCACGCCGCGCTGCAGCTTCTTCAGGTCGAGCACGATCAGGAACGAGAACAGCAGCGACAGCAGGAACGACGACGCGTAGCCGAGGCCGCTCTGGACGATGCCGAGCGGGTTCTTGGCCAGCGAGTCGGTCAGCGTGCTGATGAAGTCGCGCACCAGCGTCAGCTTGGTCGCCGTCGCCGTCGTCGGCGCCGGCGTCGGCTCGGTCGTCGGCTGCGGCGCCGGCGCCGGCTCCTGGCCCGGCGGCTTCTCGCCGTCGCCGCCCGCCGGCTTGTCGCCGCCGGCCGGCGTCGGCGTGGTGAACTCGCTCGGGTCAAACGTCGTCGTCGTGTGCTTCTGCAGGCCGTCGTAGATCGACGGGTACTGGCGCAAGAACTTCTCGACCTCGGCGTCGGCCTCGTCGAGGTACTTGTCCTTGTTCTGCAGGAACGTCTTCGCCTGCTGCTGGATCTGCGGCACCAGCGTGAAGCCGGTCGCCAGCAGCGTGCCGAGCACCACGAGGCCGACGATCACCACGCGCAGCGGCCGGTTCTTGATGCGGTGCTGCAGGCCGTCGACGCCGTGCGCCTGGATGTAGGCGAAGACGAAGGTCAGGAAGACCAGCAGCAGGAACGGCCGCAGCAGGTACAGCACGCCGATCAGCAGGCCCCACACGAAGGTGCGGGTCGCGAGGCCGAAGATCCGGTCCCACGGCGGGGGCAAGGTGCGTTCGCTGGTCTCCTGGGGCGCCATCGTGGGGGCGAGGCTACGGAGGCGCGGGCCGCGGGGCCAGCGGCGCGTGGGCGAGGGCCCGATCGGCCCGTGCCCGCGCGCCTCGTCGCGCGCGCTGCCGCCGCCGCGCTTGCTACGCCCCGCGGCATACTGGCCGCCATGGACCTCGAGGAACTCGTCTTCGTCGGCTTCAACTCCCGCGTCGCCGCGCTGGCCAAGCAGACCGGCAAGCTGGTGTGGTCGTGGCGCGCGCCCAAGACCGGCTACGTCACGGTGCTGTACGAGTCCGGCGTGCTGCTCGTCGCCGTCAACGGCTACATGTTCGGCCTCGATCCGGCGACCGGCGCGCTGCGGTGGAGCAACGAGATGAAGGGCTTCGGCTTCGGCGTGACGTCGCTGGCGACCGTGACGCAGTCGGCGACCGCCAACCTGCTGGCAGCGGCGCAGGCGGAGACGCGGCGGCGGTCGACCAAGGGCGCGTAGCGGCGGCACGTCGGCCCGGCGCGGCAGCTGGCTGCCGGGCCCATGCGGTCGGACGGATCCGCGGCGTCGCCGCGGATCGGCGCTGACACGGCCGCGCGGGACGTTGGTACCATGCCGCGCCTCGTCCTTCCGCACCGTCGGGGCGCGCGAGCGTGAGCGCACGCGGGAGCGCGCGCGCGGGTGGTTGTGCTTGTGCTTGTGCTTGTGCTTGTGTGTGTGCGCGCGCGTGCGCGCGGTTTGGGGCACTGAGGAGCGGGTCCGTCCGAACGCTCACTCACGCGCACTGCAGCTCGCTCCGCTGAAAGTCGTGTGCATCCCGAAGGAGCGGTCGGTGTACCGAGCCATGCCGAGCGCGCGCCGTCGATCCGCTTCCAACCGCCCGCCCGCCTCGCCTCGGGGCGCGTCCGTCGTAGCCTCGCACGGTCGATCGCCGTGCGATCTTGCTCACGACTATGAC
>JBEITC010000454.1:0-3354 GCA_040375075.1 Planctomycetota bacterium
CGCCGCCGCCCGCGCGCACGCGCCGGACGCCGACGCGGCGTGGGCGGCGTTCCGCGTGCGGCCCGAGGCGATCGACGGCTTGCGCTTCGTCAGCGTGCGCGCGCGCTTCGCCAGCCGCGCGG
Organism: Planctomycetota bacterium; assembly: GCA_040375075.1. Lineage (GTDB taxonomy): Bacteria > Planctomycetota > UBA1135 > UBA1135 > UBA2386 > UBA2386. The sequence continues at coordinate 123 of JBEITC010000454.1, forward strand.
CGGCGCGGGAGTGAGGCCGCTGCGGCTGGGGGGCTGAATCGGGCCGTGGGCGCCGCTCCGCGGCACGGCGCGCGCGTCCCAATGCGTTGTCCGCGCCGCAACGCTCGGGTATGCCGAGTGCGCGTGGGAGCGGATCGAGCGGGATCGTTCCGTCCGATCCGGTTCTCGCGCGCGTCGACACGGAGGGCCACTCGTGCAGCGTCACCCGATCTCCCGCGCCGTCGCACCCTTGCGGTGCGTCTTCTGGGGCGGCCTCATCTGCGTCTTCGACATCACGTACTCCGTGTGGTCCGGCGGCCGGGGATTCCGCATCGACGTGCTCGACGACGCGGTTGGCGCGCTCCTGATCGCCGTCGGCGTGTTCCGGCTCGGTGCGCTCCCGGCGGACGGCCGGTACGTGGCCGCGATGGTGTTCGTCCGGCTGGTGGCGTTCCTCGCCGTTCTCGACGAGATCCGCGCGCACGTTGCCGTCCAGGTGTCGACGCCTGAGTTCTTCCTGCTGCACGTGTTCGGATTCGTCCTGCTGCACGTGTTCGGATTCGTCTCCATGCTCGCCATCGTCGTGTTCGCGCGCGCGATGCGGCGGTTGTGCGAGATCCACCGGCTGCACGACGCGGCGAGCAGCTGGTCGGTGACGACGATCCTCTTCGTGATCGTCTATCTCCTGCCGTTGGGGCTCTTCTACGGGCTCGGCGCGGTGGCGATCGCCGCGGGCGAGTCCTTCCGCGTCGACCTGGGGCCGGCCGGCCTGGTGGCCATGCCGGTGTTCGCGATCCCGCTGATCCACCTGTTCGTGAGCACCTCGCGGATGAAGCGTGCGGCGCTCGCCTCGGGTTCGCGCCATCCGGCGAGGTGACCCCGGCCGGCGAGCCGGACCGATCCTGCGACCGGGCGGCTCGCGCTGCGTCCAGCAGCGTTCAAGCAAGGGTCGGCAGCGCGCAGGGTGGTAGCCTTGGCACCCATCACCAGAGCCATGGCCGACCACCGCGTCTTCGCCTTCCCGATCGCGACGATCTACCCGCTGTACCTGCAGAAGGTGGCGCGCAAGGGCCGCACGCAAGCGGAACTCGACGAGGTCCTCTGCTGGCTGACCGGCTACGACCGCGCCGGCATGCAGCGGCAGATCGACGCGCAGAAGGACCTGCGCGCGTTCTTCGCCGAAGCGCCAGCGCTGCACCCCAATCGCGACCGCATCACCGGCGTCGTCTGCGGCGTGCGCGTCGAGGCGATCGACGACCCGCTGATGCGGCTGATCCGGCAGATGGACAAGCTGGTCGACGAGTTGGCGAAGGGCAAGGCCGTGGCGAAGGTCCTGCGCGCGTGACCGCCGCTTGCCCGCCGTGACGGCCGCCGGCCCCGCGCGCCGGCTTCCACTCCGGCGATTTTGAGGAGTCCCGGCGCGCCGGTATCGTCGTCGCGTCCTTTGTCCGGCCGGAATCCCCTCGCATGACCGACGTCGTCGCCATCGCCCAACGCATCCAGTCCGAGAGCAAGACCCTGCAGAACGTCCGCACGGCGCTGCAGTCGGTGATCGTCGGCCAGGACGCCCTGCTCGACGGCCTGATGATCGCGCTGCTCGCCGACGGCCACGTGCTGCTCGAGGGCCTGCCCGGCCTCGCCAAGTCGCTGACGGTGTCGTCGCTGGCGCGCGCGATCGGCGGCCAGTTCCGCCGCATCCAGTTCACGCCCGACCTGCTGCCGGCCGACCTCGTCGGCACGCATGTCTACAACCCCAAGACCGGCGAGTGGCAGGTCAAGGAAGGGCCGGTGTTCGCCAACTTCGTGCTCGCCGACGAGATCAACCGCGCGCCGGCGAAGGTGCAGTCGGCGCTGCTCGAGGCGATGCAGGAGCGGCAGGTGACGCTCGCCGGCGAGACGCGCAAGCTGCCCGACCCGTTCCTCGTGCTGGCGACGCAGAACCCGGTCGAGCAGGAAGGCACGTATGCGCTGCCCGAGGCGCAGGTCGACCGCTTCATGGTGAAGCTGATCGTCGGCTACCCGAGCAAGCAGGAGGAGCTGCGCATCATCGACCGCATGGCCGCCGTGCACGGCCACGCCGAGGTGCAGCAGGCGACGACGCCGCAGGACCTGCTGCGCATGCGCGCGCTGCTCGACACGATCTACCTCGACGACAAGGTCAAGGCCTACATCGTCGACCTCGTGTTCGCGACGCGCGAGCCGGAGCAGGTCGGCCTCGCCAAGCTCAAGCCGCTGATCCTCTACGGCGCCTCGCCGCGCGCGTCGCTCGCGCTGGCCCGCGCGTCGCGCGCGCGCGCCTTCCTCGAGGGCCGCGGCTTCGTCACCCCGCAGGACGTCAAGGCCGTCGGCGCGATGGTGCTGCGGCACCGCGTGCTGACCACGTACGAGGCCGAGGCCGAGGGCGTCACCAGCGAGCAGGTGCTCAAGATGGTGTTCGACACGGTCAAGGTGCCGTAAGGCAGGGATCGCCATGGCGCGGGCGCTCGACCCGGAACTGCTCGCGGAGGCGCGGCGCATCCAGGTGCGCGCCGACCGCATGGTGACCGACGTGATGGCCGGCGGCTACAGCTCCGTCTTCCGCGGTTCGGGCATCGAGTTCGAGGAAGTGCGCGAGTTCGCCGAGGGCGACGACCTGCGCTCGGTCGACTGGAACGTCACCGCGCGCCAGGGCCGGCCGTTCGTGAAGAAGTTCGTCGAGGAGCGCGAGCTGTCGGTGCTGTTCGTGCTCGACGTGTCGTCGTCGATGGGCTTCGGCAGCGCGCCGCCGGGTCGCGTCGGCCGCCGCACCGCGGCGACCACCGCGGCGCTGTTCGTCGGCTGCGTCGCGTTCGCCGCGGCGCGCAACAACGACAAGGCCGGCCTGGTGACGTTCACCGACGAGGTCGAGCGTTACGTGCCGTGCAAGAAGGGCCGCAACCACGTGCTGCGGCTGATCCGCGAGGCCTGCGAGCCGCCGCAGCCGCGGACGCGCACCGGGCTGCCGCAGGCGCTCGACTTCGCCGGCCGCGTGCAGCGCAAGCACGCGATCGTGTTCGTCGTCAGCGACTTCCTCGGCGTCGACGCGGTCGACGCGATGCGCCGGCTGGCGCAGCGGCACGACGTCATCGCCGTGCGCGTGCGCGACCCGTTCGCCGCCGGACTCGACCGCGCGGCCGGCGACGTCGCGGCGCTGCCGGCCGCCGGCCTGCTGCACCTCGTCGATCCGGAGACCGGCGCTTCGGTTCACGTCGACACCGCCAGCGCGCGCGTGCGC
>JBEITC010000232.1:0-6136 GCA_040375075.1 Planctomycetota bacterium
CGGCGACGTCGGCCGCCACGGCGGCCGAAGCCTTCGCCCACGCCTCGGCGTCGCCGAGCGCCAGCGCCGCCAGCGCGACGGCCCAGCGTTCGCCCGGCGCGTCCGCCGCGTCGGCGTCGGCCAGGATGCGCGCGAAGGCGCGCTTGCACTCAGCGCCGTCGAGGTCGCCATCGGCGAGCGCGACCACCGCCGCCTGCAGGCCGGCGGCCGGCCGGCTCGCCGCGAATCCCGCCGCCAGCACGAGGACGACGCAGGCCGCGAACGCGACCAGCGGCAACGTCACGATGGGTTCCTTGGCGGCGGGCGCAGCGGCGGGCGCGGTCATGGCGGCAGAGTCTCGGCGGCCGCGCGGCGCGCCGCAACGCCACCGCCAGACCGGGCCTTGGCCGCCCGACGCGGGGCTTCCCGAGGTCGGTGATTCTGCTAGAGTCGGCCCTTCGCACTCGGACTGCTGCCTGCCCCGGGCGTAGACGGTCGGATGTCGGCATCGGCGCGCGGTCGTCGAGTCGGGATCTCCGCCTGGGACGGCCTGCAGCCCACAAGACCCCCCAATGACTGCCAAGACGACGAAGACTGCGCCGAAGAAGCCCAAGGCCAAGACGGCCGCCCCCGCCAAGCCGGCGACCAAGACCGCGAAGCCCGAGAAGGCCGCGGCGAAGTCGCCCGCCAAGAAGGCAGCCCCCGAGACCGTCAAGTCCAAGGCGCAGGCGCGCCCCGCCTTCGTGCCGCGCGCGGTCACGATGACCGACGACGACGACGTCTTGATGGCGCACGGTGGCGGCGGCGTCGGCTACGGCCGCTGCGGCGGCCGCCTGCTGTCGAGCAAGCTCGAGCAGGACCTCTGCAACCGCCTCGGCATGGCCGGCGTCGTGCACAGCCACAGCCCGCGCCACTACGAGATCCGCTTCGAGGACACCAAGGTGGCGGCCTACGCGCCGATGATCGTGCTGCGCGGCCGCGGCCGCGAGGGCAAGGGCGTCGTCATCGAGGCCATCGAGGAAGGCACGGCGCCGATCCTGCGCAAGATCTCGGCCTTCCGCGGCCAATACGGCGCGGAGTTCTACGTGATCCTGGTCGGCCCGGACGAGGCGCTCGACGACGCGCCGCTGTCGGCCTACGACGAGTCGTGCTCGGCGATCAACGTCAACACGCTGATCGCCCGCCTGGCCGAGTGATCACCCGGCCCGCACGTCGGGCCGTCGGCTACTGGCGGTGGGAGATGGGCGCGGGTATCGTCCCCGCCCCTCTTTTCCGAACCACCCCCGACCGGGCCACGAAGTGACCGCCGACCTCGTCCAGCAAGCGCGCTCCCTCCAACTCGACGCCCTCGAATCCTCCTGGGGGCAGGCCGTCCGCAACCCGGTAGCCGACGACGCCCTGCGGTACGCGAGCGTCATCGACGTCTTGTGCGACAAGGACATGGCGAGCCGCGCGCTCGGCATGGCCGCCGCGATGATCGACGCGCTCGCCGCCAAGGGCGACGTCCAGGCCGCGGTCGAACTCGGCTTCCGCGTGATGCGCAAGAGCGCCCACAACGACGCGCTCGCCAAGTCGATCGTCGCGCTGATCGACAAGCGCTGGGGCGACGAAGGCTGGCTGCCGGTGCTGAAGAGCCGCAGCGGCCTCGACGCCGCGATCACCGTCAACTCGATCCTCGAGTTCGACCGCCTGCGCCGCTTCACCAAGGGCCACGTCGTCTACCACGCCGCCGGCTGGGGCGAGGGCGCGATCGAGGACTTCACCGCCGAGACGCAGGAAGTGGCCGTCCACTTCGCCACCGGCCGCCGCGAGTCGTTCCCGCTCGACACGCTGCTGTCGCGCTTCAAGCCGCTCGACCACAACGACCTGCGCGCGATGAAGCTGCAGCGCATGGACGCGCTGCGCACCGAGGCCGAGAAGCAGCCGGCCAACCTGGTCCGCCGCGCCGCGACGATGTACCGCGGCACGATCGGCAGCCAGGAGCTCAAGAAGGAGCTGTGCCCCGCGGTCGTCCCCGAGAAGGAATGGGCGTCGTTCTGGAAGCGCGCCAAGACCGACGCGGCGAAGGATCCGTGGCTCAAGGTCGAGGGCTCGACCACGCGCCCGGTGTTCGTCGTCCGCGACAAGCCGGTGAGCCTGGTCGACGAGGCGACGGTGTCGCTCGGTCACCAGAACGACTTCGGCCAGAAGGTCGCCTGCCTGCGCGAGTACCTCGCCCGCAGCGAGGACGCCGACATGAAGAACCAGATCCTCGGCCTGGCGACGAAGGTCGTCGAGCAGGCGATCGAGGAGAAGAAGGCGACCCACGCGCACATCCTCGACGGCATCCTCTTCCTGGAGCAGAACGGCCACCGCGCGTCGGTGCCCGCCGCCAAGGAAGTGAAGGCGCTGCTGGTCAAGGAAGACGGCTCGCTGCGCCCCACCGCGATCGACCGTCTCGCCACGCAGGCCTCGCGCGAGCACGCCGTCGAGCTGCTGCCGCAGGCGCTCGGCGACAACTGGGCGGACCAGTGCTCCGTCATCCTGCCCGAGTGGCCGAACTCGGTGCTCGAGAACATCGTCGACAAGCTCGTGCAGCAGGGCAGCGGCATGCTGTGCCTGCCGCACTGGGAGCGCATCGCGCCGTACCCCAAGCGTTACCCGCTGCTGACCTACCTGCTCGGCAAGCTCTGGGGCGACGGCATCTTCGCCAAGGCGGAGAACGCGCCGACCGCGCTCACCGTCGGCCGCGTGCTGCTGCACCTCGCGCGCATCCTCAACGAGGACCGCAAGAAGAACCAGATGCACAGCCGCCTGCTGGGCCGCCTCGCGAGCCTGCTGACCGGCAAGCGCGGCATCCTGCCGCGCGCGATGGAGGGCATCTCGCGCGACGACCTCGCGCAGTACCTCGGCATCGTGCAGCGCGCCGGCGACGACTTCTCGTCGGACATCGCGCTCACCGTCGAGCGCTCGGTCGCAGCGCTCTACCCGGACCTGCACGCCGAGCCGGAGCTGCCGTACTGGGAGAAGGACAACACGTTCACGACGCGCGAAGGCCTCCGCCGCATCAAGGAGGAGTACCGCGTGCTCGTCGACGAGAAGATCCCCGCCAACAGCAAGGCGATCGGCGCCGCCGCGTCGCTGGGCGACCTCAGCGAGAACAGCGAGTGGGAGTCGGCGATGGAGGAGCAGCGCAACCTCACCGGCCGCGCCCAGGACATGGACGCGCAGATCCGCAGCACGCGCCTGATCGAGGAGCAGGACGTGCCGACCGACCGCGTCGCCCCGGGCACCAAGATCACGCTGACCGAGACGGTCAGTGGCAAGCAGGTGACCTACCGCGTGCTCGGCCCGTGGGACGTCGTCGACGACCACACGATCAACTACATGGCGCCGATCGCGCAGGGCCTGCTCGGCAAGATCGTCGGCGACACTGGCGAGATCCCGGGGCCGTCGGGCCCGATCGTCGTGCGCATCGACGCGATCGAAGTCATCGTCTGATGCAGACGGTGACGCAGCAGACGGTGACGCAGCGGACGGTGGCGCAGCGGATCGGGGCGACGCGGATCGCGGCGATGCGCGGGCCGGCGACGCCGGGCTCCGGGCGGCAGTGAGCGACCTGCAGCCGTTCCGCCTCGACGTCGGCGACGGCGAGGCCGTGGTCGGCGACGAGCTGGCCGGGCGCGGTCCCGGCTTCCTGTTCCTGCACGGGCTCGGCTCCGGCCGCGCCGGCCAGAAGAGCGAGACGCTGCTCGCGCACGCCCGCGCCGCCGGCCGCGCGTTCGTGCGCTACGACCTGCGCGGCCACGGCGCCTCGTGTGGCAAGGTCGGCCGCTCGACGGTCAGCGAACTGATCGACGACGCGATCCGCGCGCTCGAGCGGCAGGGCCCCACCCTCGTCGTCGGCGCCAGCCTCGGCGGCGTCGTCGCCGCGCACGTCGCCGCGCGCCGGCCCGATCTGGTCGCCGGCCTCGCGCTGGTCGCGCCCGCGCTCGGCCTGATGTCCGGCCTGCGCCAGCGGCTCGACCCGCGCGGCCGCATGTGGACGCGCGAAGGCCACGGCTTCGTCGTCGAGGAGCGCGTGCTCGCCGACGCCGAACAGCTCGACGAGGCCGGCCTGCCGCGGCGCATCCTCGTGCCCACGCTGGTCGCGCACGGCATGGCCGACGACGTCGTCCCATGGCGCGCGAGCGAGCGGTTCTTCGACGCGCTGGCCACCGGCCGCAAGGACCTGTGGCTGGTCCCCGGCGGCGACCACCGGCTCGCCGCCGAGGCCCCCGACCTCTGGCGCCGCCTCGACGCGCTGCTGGACCCCGCCTAGGCTGCGCGCGCCGTGTTCGACGTCCCCAAGCGCCTGCAGAGCATCGCCGACCAGATCGACGGCTGGCTCGACCTGCGCTGCCCCGACAAGGCGCTGGCGCTCGTCGCCCCGCTGCTCGACGAGCCTGCGGCGCGCGCCGCCGGCCTCGAACGCAAGGTGCGCGCGCTCGTGCGCATGGGCGACTACCCGGCCGCGCTCGTCGAGCTCGGCGAACTGCGCAAGGTCGCGCCCGATGACGAGTGGGTCGCGCTGACCGAGGGCTACGTGCGCAAGCGCACAGGCGACCTGCGCGGCGCCATCCGCTGCCTCGAGGAGCTGCTGCTGCGCGACCACAAGTCGGGCGTCGGGCACTTCAACCTCGGCTGCTACCTCGCGCTCGCCGGCGACAAGGACCGCGCGATCGCCGAACTCAGCCTCGCTTGCGGCCTCGACGACGGCAATCGCGACTTCCTGCGCGACGACGCCGACCTCGACCCGTTGCGCACCGACGACCGCTTCCGCGCGCTGCTGCGCGAAGATCGGCCGCCGCGTCCCGCCGCCGGACCCAAGCCTCCCGCCGCCGGCCTGCTCGACGACGAGGATTGGGACGACGACGAAGACGACGCGGACGACGACGAGCCGCCGCGCAGCGACGTGCGCCGCAACTGACGGTCCAAGGCGCGAGCATCGCCGCGCTGCCCCCCAACCGCCGCTGCCATCGGCGCGATGGGCTGGCCGCCACCCGGGACGCGGCGGCGGTCGATGGTGGGCCGTGGCCGTGACCCGCTCCACCGTCGACGCGCGCGAAGTCCGCGACGCGCTGCTGCGCAACCTCGCGCACGTCGTCACCGCGCCGGCCGCGACGCTGCTGCCGGTCGTCGCCGCGTTCGTCGCCGGCGGCCACGTGCTGCTCGAAGGCGTGCCCGGCGTCGGCAAGACGCTGCTGGCGCGCGCGCTGGCGCAGTGCCTCGACGGCGACTTCCGCCGCATCCAGTTCACCAACGACCTGATGCCCGGCGACGTCGTCGGCGCGGCGGTCTGGCGGCCGGACCTCGGCACGTTCACGGTGCAGAAGGGCCCCCTGTTCGCCAACGTCGTGCTCGCCGACGAGATCAATCGCACGAGCCCGCGCACGCTGTCGTGCCTGCTCGAGGCGATGGAGTCCGGCCGCGTCACGCTCGACGGCCGCACGATGGAGCTCGGCCAGCCGTTCCTCGTGCTCGCCACGCGCAACCCGATCGAGTTCCACGGCACGTTCCCCGTGCCGGAGGCCGCGCTCGACCGCTTCCTCGTGCGCGTGGCGCTCGGCTATCCCGACGCGCAGGACGAACTCGACCTGTACGTCGGCGTCGATCCCGAGGCGAAGCTCGCCGAGGTCCGTCCCGTGCTCGATCGCGACGAAGCGCTGCGACTGCGCGCCGCGTGCGAGCAGGTGGCCATGAGCCGCCCGGTCGCCGCCTACGCGCTCGCGGTCGCCCAGGCGACGCGCGGACACGCGGACGTGCAGCTCGGCTGCAGCCCGCGCGCCGCGATGGCGTGGCTGCGGCTCGCGCGCGCCGCGGCGCTGCTCGATGGCCGCGACTACGTCCTGCCGGACGACCTGAAGGGCCTTGCCGTGCCCGCGCTCGCGCACCGCGTGTTCCTGCGCGGCGGCGGCGACGCCGACGCGCTGGTCGCCGACCTCGTGCGCCGCACGCCGGCGCCGCTCTGACGGAGGCGCGATGCGCCTGCGACCGACGCCGCTCGGGTGGAAGGGCATGCTGCTGATGGCGGCGCTGCTGCTCGCGTTCGAGGCCGCCGCGTACAGCAACCTGTTCTTCCTGCTCGTCGCCTTCGGCTTCGTCCTCGGCGGCCTCGGCGCTGCGCTGGCGATCGCCA
>JBEITC010000028.1:0-17146 GCA_040375075.1 Planctomycetota bacterium
GCCGGCGGCCGCCGCGGCGAGTTCCTCGGCGCCGTGGCACGATGCACCCAGCCACGGCTGCGGTCCGAGCGCGCGCCGGGCGGCGGCGACCGGCACGCTGCGATGCCCCACCTGGACGCCGTCGCAGCAACCCATGGCAGCGACGTCGACACGATCGTTGACGAACAACAGCCCGCCGACGGCGGCGAGCAGCGGCTGGACGCGACCGCAGGCTTCGGCGAGCTGCCGCGCCGACCAAACCGGCTCGCGCAATTGCACGGCACGCAGGCCAGCTCCCACCGCCGCAGCGACGATCGCCGTCAGCCGGTCGACGTCACCGCGGCCATCGCTGATCCACAGCAACGACGGCAAGGCGCGGCGATCGACGGCGGCGAGCATGGCGCGATTGCGCCGCATCGCTCGCATGCGCGCAAGGCCCGAGCAGCTTTACTCGCCACGCGCCATCGGCTTCGCTGATGGCGTGCGCCTTCGCTTCGCCGCCCTTGCCCTGTTCGCCGCGTGCGCGGCCCCGACTCCGCTGCCAGCGCCCGAGCCGCGCCTCGTGGCGGCGTGCGACGCGCTGTTCACGCGCGCACTCGCCGACAACGCCGCCATCGGCACGCTCGGCAGCCTGCTCGACGCAGCACCCAAGCGCTTGTCCGGCTCGCAGGGCTACGACGACGCGGTCGCATGGTCGCTGCAGCGCATGCGCGCGATGGGCCTCGCGAACGTGCGCGCCGAACCGGTGACGGTGCCGGTGTGGGAGCGCGGCGTCGAGACGGCAGCCCTCGTCGGCGACAGCGCGCCCCTGCGCGTCGCAGCGCTCGGCGGCAGCGTCGGCACCGGCGCGGCGGGCATCGAGGCCGAGGTCGTCGAGGTGCGCTCGTTCGAGCAACTGGCCGCGCTCGGCGAGGCGGCCAAGGGCAAGATCGTGTTCTTCAACCGGCCGATGCCGCGCGCGCTGCGCCGCACCGGCTCGGCCTACGGCGAGGCGGTGCCGCAGCGCAGCAACGGCGCGGTCGAAGCGGGCAAGGCCGGCGGCGTCGCCGCGCTGGTCCGCTCGATGACCACCGCGATCGACGGCCATCCACACACGGGCGCGATGTCCTACGCCGACGGCGTGCCGCAGGTGCCTGCGGCGGCCATCGCCACGGCCGACGCCGAGCGCTTGTCGGCGGCGCTGCAGCGCGGACCGGTGCGGGTGCGCCTGACGCTGACGTGCGCGTCGCGCGGCGAGGGCCCCGGCGCCAACGTCGTCGGCGAGCTGCCCGGCAGCGAGCGACCGGACGAGGTCGTCGTGGTCGGCGGCCACCTCGACGCGTGGGACCTCGGCCGCGGTGCCCACGACGACGGCGCCGGTTGCGTGCACGCGCTCGAGGCCGTGCGGTTGCTGCAAGCGACCGGCCTGCGGCCCAAGCGCACGGTGCGCGTCGTGCTCTTCGCCAACGAGGAGAACGGCCTGCGCGGCGCCAAGGCCTACGCCGACGCGCATCGCGCCGAGGCGGCACGGCACCTGGCCGCCATCGAGTCGGACGCCGGCGGGTTCACGCCGCTCGGCTTCACCTGCTCGCTGCGCGACGCCGCCGCCGAAGCCGTGCGCCGCCGCCTGCTGCCGCTGCAGGACTTCGGCGCCGGCGCGTTCCTGCCCGGCGCCGGCTCCGGCGGAGCCGACCTCGGACCGCTGCTCGCGCTCGGCGTGCCGTGCTTCGGGCTCGTGGTCGACGGCCAGAAGTACTTCGACTACCACCACACCGCCGTCGACGACCTCGCCGCGGTGCACGAGCGCGAACTCGCGCTCGGCGCGGCGGCGGTCGCGTTCGCCGCCTTTGCGCTGGCGGACGGCTGAGGCGCGCCGGTCAGCGGGCGCCGTACTGCTGCTTGTAGTAGTCCTGGTAGGCGCCGCTGCGCACGCGCTCCCACCACGGCCGGTTCTGCTGGTACCACGCGACCGTGTCGCGCAGCCCCGCTTCGAACGTGTAGGACGGCGTCCAGCCGAGCGTCGCGCGCGCCTTGCTCGAGTCCATGGCGTAGCGACGGTCGTGGCCGGGGCGATCCTTGACGTAGTGGATCAGGTCCTCGCCCTTGCCGAGCAGGCGCAGGATCTCCTTCACGACGAAGAGGTTCTCGCGCTCGGCGTCGCCGCCGAAGTTGTAGACCTCGCCGGCGCGGCCGAGCTCCATCGCCTTCTTGATGCCAGCGCAGTGGTCGACGACGTGGATCCAGTCGCGGACGTTCTTGCCGTCGCCGTAGACGGGCAGCTGCTTGCCCTCCATGGCGTTGGCGATCATCAGCGGGATCAGCTTCTCGGGGAACTGGTACGGCCCGTAGTTGTTCGAGCAGCGCGTGATCACGCAGTCCATGTGGTGCGTGTGCACCGCGGCGCGCACCATCAGGTCGCTGCCGGCCTTGCTGGCCGAGTACGGCGAGTTCGGCTGGATCGGCGTCTCCTCGGTGAAGTATCCCCAAGCGCCGAGCGAGCCGTAGACCTCGTCGGTGCTGACGTGGACGAAGCGCTGCGCCTTGTAGACGCGCGCCTTGTCGAGCAGCACCTGCGTGCCGATCACGTTGGTGCGCACGAACGCGGTCGCGTCGAGGACCGAGCGGTCGACGTGGCTCTCGGCGGCGAAGTGCACGACGACCTCGGGCCGGTGCTCGGCGAACACCGCGTCCATCGCGGCGGCGTCGGCGATGTCGCCCTTGACGAACGCGTAGCGCTCGTGGCGCTCGCAATCGACGAGGTTCTCGAGGTTGCCGGCGTAGGTCAGCGCGTCGAGGTTGACGACGCGGTGGTCGCTGCCCTGCAGCAGCATGCGGACGAAGTTCGAGCCGATGAAGCCGGCGCCGCCGGTGACGAGGATCTTGCTCACTTGGATTCCCGGAGTTTCCGTCAGTATCGCTTGCCGCCGAGCGGATCGCTCGACCGGGTTGCCGCTTCGGCGGCGGCAGCGGCGTCGAGCCGCAGCCACCGGGCGATGGCATCGGCGTGATGCGGCATCGGCCGGCCACGCAGCGCGTCGAGTTTTCCCGTGTCGAGCACCGACCACGCGGGACGCGGGGCCGGACGCTGCAGATCGGCCGCGCGCTGCTCGCCGACCGCCGCGTCGATGCCCGCCGCGGCGAGCACCGCGACGGCGAAGCCGTGCCACGAGCACGCGCCCTCGTTCGCCGCGTGGTAGACGCCGCCCGGGGCGCGCAGTGCCATCAGGTCGAGCAGCGCCTCGGCGAGGTCGCACGTGAACGTCGGCCGGCCGACCTGGTCGGTGACGACCTTGAGCGGTTGGCCGGCGCGCGCGCGGTCGAGGATCGCCTTGGGGAAGTTGCGGCCGCCGGGGCCGAACACCCAGCTCGTGCGCACCACGCGGAAGCCATGGCGACCGTGCGCGAGCACCGCCTCCTCGCCCAAGCGCTTGCTGGCGCCGTAGACGGAGAGCGGTCGCGTCGGCGCGTCGACCGGGTAGGGCGTCGCCGCCGAGCCGTCGAACACGAAGTCCGTGCTGACGTAGAGCAACTCGCAACCGTGCGCCGCGGCAGCCTCGGCGAGCCACGCCGTGCCGAGCGCGTTGACCCGGTACGCGCCGAGCGCGTCGCCCTCGCAGCCGTCGACGTTGGTCGCCGCCCCGCAGTGCACGATCGCCCGCGGCGCCGCGGCGGCAACACCGGCGAAGATCGCCGCGCGGTCGGCGAGCGGCATCTGCTGCGAGGACATGCCGCGGGCCGCCAAGCCCCGCGCGGCCGCCGCGGCGAGCACGGCACGACCGAGTTGGCCGGTGCCGCCGGTCACCAACACTTCGCAGGCGGCCATCGCCGCCTCAGACGTCCATGCGGTTGGCGCCGTTCTCGCGCACCAGCGTCGCCGACCGGTACAGCGACTCGAACGTGCCGGCATCGGTCCACCAGCCCTTGAGCACCTCGTAGCTGAGGTTGCCGCGGCGGACGTACTCGTTGTTGACGTCGGTGATCTCGAGTTCGCCGCGCGTGCTCGGCTTCAGCGTGCGGCAGATGTCGAACACCGCCGGGTCGTACATGTAGATGCCGATGACCGCGAGGTTCGTCTCCGGCTCCTTCGGCTTCTCGACGATCTTCAGCACCTTGCCGTCCTGGATCGTCGCGACGCCGAAGCGCTGCGGATCGTGGACTTCCTTCAGCAGGATCTTGGCGCCGCCACCCTGACGCTTGAAGTCGTCGGCGGCCTTCTTGATGTTGCCCTCGATGATGTTGTCGCCCAGCACGACGCAGATCGAGTCGCCTTCCGCGAACGACTCCGCCAGCTTCAGCGCGTCGGCGATGCCGCCCTCGCCTTCCTGGTAGGCGTAGTGCAGGCGCTTGAGCCCGAAGTCGGCGCCGTTGCGCAGCAGCTGCAGGAAGTGACCCGCCGAGTTGCCGCCGGTCACCACCATGATCTCGGTGATCCCCGCGTTCACGAGGCACTGGATCGGGTAGTAGATCATCGGCTTGTTGAAGATCGGCAACAGGTGCTTGTTGGTGATCTTCGTCAGCGGATAGAGACGGCTACCGAGCCCGCCCGCGAGTACGACTCCTTTCATGGCGACATCATCCGTCGGGATTGCTGCAGGTACCAGTCGAAGGTGCGACGCAGTCCTTCGGTGAGACCGATGCGGGGCGCGAAACCGAACCGCTCGGCGGCGCGGCGGGAATCGGCGAGCGAATGGCGGACGTCGCCCTTGCGCGGCGGCGCGTGGATCGGCGCCGGCGAAGGCGCGCCGCCGAGCCACGGCTGCGCCAGCGCCGCCAGCGCGGCATGCACGTCGAGCACGGTCGTCGACTGGCCGTATGCCAGGTTGATCGTCTCGCAGCCGTCACTGCCCGCGTCGAGCGCCTGCACGACGCCTTCGACCACGTCCTCGACGTAGGTGAAGTCGCGCGCCTGCAAGCCGTCGCCGTCGATCCGCGCTGGACGTCCGTCCAGCGCTGCGCGGCAGAACGCGGCGATCACGCCGGAGTACGGACTGTCCGCCGGCTGGCGCGGCCCGAAGACGTTGAAGAACCGCGTCACCACCACCTGCAGGCCATAGACGCGCGCGAACGAGCGGCAGTACAGCTCGCCCGCCAGCTTGGCGGCGGCGTAGGGCGACAGCGGGTCTTCCCGCAGGTCCTCGTGCTTCTGCTGCGCCTGCTGGTTGCCATACGCGCTGCTGCTGCCGGCGTAGACGACCCGGGCGCCGCGCAAGCGGGCCGCGTCGAGCACCATCAGCGTGCCGGTCGCGCAGGCATGGTGCGTGTCGACCGGCCGCTCGACCGAGCGCGCGACGGACGGCAGCGCGGCGAGATGGACGACCTTGCCAACGCCGTCGAACGCGTCGTCGAGCGCTTTGCGATCGACGATCGAGCCGTGGACGAAGCGCGCGCGCCGACCGTCGAGGTTCTCCCGCCGGCCGGTCGACAGGTCGTCGAGCACGACCACGTCGCGACCTTGGCGCTCGAGCAGTTCGACGACGTGCGAGCCGATGAAGCCCGCGCCACCCGTGACCAGGACCTTGCTCACGCGACCCTCCCTGCCTGCTTCTCGGCCAGATACCAGGCGCAGAACCGTTCGATGCCCTGCGCGATCGGCGTCTTCGGCTCGTAGCCGAGCTCCCGCGCCGCCAGCGAGACGTCGGCGTACGTGACCGGCACGTCGCCCGGCTGGTCGGGCAGCCGCTGCAGGATCGCCGCGCGACCGAGCGCCCGTTCGAGGTGCGCCACGAGGTCGGCGAGCGACGTGGTCGCCGAGCCGCCGAGGTTGTAGATCCCGAACGACTTCGGCGCCGTCATCGCCGCGATGACGCCGCTGACGATGTCTTCGACGTACGTGTAGTCGCGCCGCGTCGAGCCGTCGCCGAAGAACGGGATCGGCTTGCCATCGGTGATCAAGCGGGCGAACTGGTGGATCGCCATCTCCGGTCGTTGCCGCGGCCCGTAGACCGTGAAGAAGCGCAGGCAGGCGAGCCGGTTGCCGCGCAGATGGCTCCACGTGTACGCCAGCAGCTCGCCGGCCTTCTTGCTGGCCGCGTAGGGCGAGACCGGCCGGTCGACGTTGTCGCCCTCCGCGAACGGCAGCTTGACGTTGCCGCCGTAGACCGAACTGCTGCTGCCGAACACCACCGTCGTGCCACGGTCCTCGATCTGCGACAGCAGGTTCTGCGTCCCCGTGACGTTCACGTCCATGTAGCGGACCGGATCCGCGATCGACGGTCGCACGCCGGCCAGGGCCGCGAGGTGCACGACGCACGCCGCGCCGGCCACGGCGTGCCGGCACGCCGCCGCGTCGCGCAGATCGCCGTGCACGAAGGCGAAGCGATCCTTGCCGAGCGACGCCAGCCGGTCGAGATTCGCCTGCTTGAGGCGGACGTCGTAGAACGGGTCGAGGTTGTCGAAGACGCGCACGGCGTCGCCGCGCGCGAGCAGTCTTTCCGCGAGGTGCGAGCCGATGAACCCGGCTCCGCCAGTGATCAGGACGAGCGGCACTCGTCTAGGTAACCTCATCCCGGCGCGTGATTCCATGCCCGGAACGGCGCGCCGTCGCGCTGCCGACGATGCCATGGCCCGCGGCGGACGGTACCATCGCCGGAATGTCCCTCCGACAGGTCCGCTGGAGCCTCGTCTGCCTCGCGTTCGCCTCGGTCCTAGCCGCCCAGGCGCCGGCGGCCCCGCCGGTCGACCCGACGCTCCCTGAGCGCCTCAAGGACCTCAAGGCGCTGATCGCCGACACCAAGATGCTCGGCGACATGCAGGCCTTGGGGCTGATGCAGAAGCTCACGCAGGGTCTCGATGCGCGCAACCCGAAGGACAAGGAGCGACTCGCCCGCGGCTTCGGCGACGTGTTCCGCACCGGCAAGCTGCGCACGGGCCCCAAGGAGGTGCTCTACCGCGAGACTGCCGACGAACTCGCGAAGTTCGGCGTGGACGGCGCGAAGGAGATCGCCAAGGCCTTCGGCGATCAGCGCTTCAAGGACAACCATCCGCTGCAGGCCCACTTCCTGCTCGCGCTCGGCCGCACGAAGGACGACAAGCAGATCGACCTGCTGCTGGAGACGACCACGCGTTCGCCGATAGACGCCCTGCGCGCGGCGGCCGGCGAAGCGCTCGGCAACTACACCGAACTCGACATCAAGCCCCGCCGCGAGGTCGTCAAGTCGATCGTGCGCGAATGGGGCAGCCTGCACGCGAAGGCCACGGAGCCCTCGCCGACCGACCCCAATGCGCCGATCGACATGGCGCCGCAGAACGCCCGCCAGACGCTGCGCGAATGCGAGGGCAAGTGGGCGAACACGCTCACGCGGCTGACCGGCGCCTCGTTCTCCGGCTTCATGGAGTGGCAGCGCTGGCTCAACAAGAACCCCAACTGGTCGCCCGTGAAGGCCAAGTGAGAGCTCCTGCCGTGCAGCCAATGGCATGCCGCTTCGCGGCCTTCGTTCTCGTGGTCGGCGCGGCTGCGGCCCAGGCGGATCCGCCCGCTGCCGCCGTCGCGCGCCTGCGCAAGCCGGACCTCCAGCTGGCCGACGCCACCGCGATCGTGCCGACGCTGGTCAGCGCGCCGGTGACGCTGCGCTTGCAGGCCAGCGACGGACTGCGCGCGGCCTACCTGCAGCGGCTCGCCAAGCACGCCAAGGCCTGCGGCGAACTCGGCAAGGCCATCGCTGCCGCAGCGCCAAGGCGCGCCGAGCCAAAGGGCGGCAAGAAGGCCGCCGCGGATCCCGCGGAGGGCCCGCGGAGCCGCGCCCTCGCTGCGTCGCGCAAGGCCGATCTCAGCAAGGAGACGATCCAGGGCGCGATCGATCCCGAAGTGCGGGCGCTCGAAGAGCTGCTGTGGCCGGCGCGCGAAGCGCTGGTCGCCAAGAACCCCGGCCTGCAGACGGCCTTCGACGCGCTGCGGAGCGAGCGCGCCGAACTGCCCCGATGGCACGCGCTCTACGGCGAGTCGACGGCTGGACTCGAACTCCACCCGGACGCCGAGAAGCACTTCCTCAAGAACCCGCCGCCCGCGCCGCCGCCGCCGCTGGCCGGGCTCGACGACGAGTGGACGGTCTGGACCCTGCTGGCGCTGCCGCTGTCGGCCCGCGACCGCGGCGCGCTCGAAGCCAACGAAGCCTTCCGCGCGACGATGGACCCCGAGGAGGTGGCCGGGAACACCGCCCTGAACCGCCTGCGCTGGCTGCTCGGCTTGCCGCTGCTGCGCATCGACGCCAAGCTGGCGGCCGCCGCGCGCGACCACTCGCTCGACATGGAGACGCTGGGATTCTTCGCCCATGAGTCGCCCGTGGCCGGCAAGAAGTCCCCGAGCGACCGCGCGGCGCGCTTTGGAACCTCCGGTGGCGCCGAGAACATCGCCGCCGGCCAGAGCACCGGGCAGGACGCGGTGCGGGCCTGGTGGTACAGCCCGGGCCACCACAAGAACATGCTCGGCGGGCACGCGCGGGTGGGCCTTGGCCGCCATGCCCAGAAGTGGACGCAGATGTTCGGCGGATGAGCCCTTGGCTTCGGCGGGACGTAGACTAGGGGCAACGCCTGTGGCCAACCTTCCGCGCATCGCCGTCGCCGTGCTCGCGCTCGCCGCGGGCCTCGCCGCGCAACTGCCGGCGCCGTTCGTGCCGCCGCAGAACCCGCAGACGCCAGCGAAGATCGCGCTCGGCAAGATCCTCTTCTGGGAGGAGCAGTTGGCGAGCGACGACAGCGTCGCCTGCGGCACGTGCCACCTCCCCGAGTTCGGCGGCAGCGACGGCCGCGTCGACGGCGGTCTCCACCCCGGCGCCGACAACCTGTTCGGCACCGCCGACGACGTCCGCGGCTCGGCCGGCGTCGCCAAGCAGGGGCCGAACGGCGACTTCGCCTTCAGCAGCCAGTTCGGCGTCCGCCGTCAGGCGACCGGCCGCACGAGCCCGTCGATGATGGGCGCCGCCCACCACACCGAACTGTTCTGGGATGGCCGCGCGGGCATGCAGTTCCTCGATCCGGAGACTGGCGCCCTGCTGATCCCGATCGGCGGCGCGCTCGAGAACCAAGCCATCGGCCCGATCCTCAACCCGGTCGAGATGGGCAAGGTCGGGCGCACGTGGCAGGACGTCCGCCAGAAGCTGCAGGCCGCGACGCCGCTGCGCCTCGCCAGCAACCTGCCCGCGGACGTTGCCGCGGCGATCCAGCAGAGCCCGAGCTACCCGCTGCTGTTCACCGCCGCCTTCGGCGATCCGGCGATCACGGGCGCGCGCATCGGCATGGCGCTCGCCAGCTACCAGCGCACGCTGAACCCTGACGACACGCCGTGGGACCGCTACATGGCGGGCCAGACCAACGCCCTGACGGCGGCGCAGAAGACCGGCTGGACGCTGTTCCAGAACCAGGGTCGCTGTGCTGCGTGCCACTGGGCGCCGCTGTTCTCCGACGATCTCTTCCACAACCTCGGCCTGCGTTTCGTCGCCGAGGACATCGGACGCGGCCAGTTCACGCCGTACGTCGAGGACCAGGGCGCGTTCAAGACGCCGACGCTGCGCAACGTCGGCCTGCGCCCCCGCCTGTTCCACAACGGCCAGTCGCCCGCGCTCGGCGACCCGGCGCAATGGAGCGATCCGAACTCGTCGCTCAACGTCTACTTCGTCGGCGGCGGCGTCGATCCGTCGAACCTCGACCCGTTCCTGCTGCCGCTCAACCAGCTCGGCGTCTCGATCAACGACGTCGCGCTGATCCAGGACTTCGTGCGCGACGGCCTCACCGACCAGCGCGCCGCCTTGCGCTTGCCGCCGTTCGACCACCCGGACCTGCGCAGCGCCGTGCAGGCGCCACCGCGCGTCTTCGGCCCGAGCCTCGCCGGCCAGTTCGAGCCGCGCCTGCTCGACTCCGTGCCCAGCTACCCCGGCAACGCCGACTTCAAGCTCGGCCTCGCCGCCGGCGTCGGCCCCACCACCGCGATCGTCACCTGGGGCTTCACCTCGATCGAACCGAATGCGTCGCTCGCCGGCTTGCCGTGGCAGCTGAACGTCGCGGGCTGGAACGCCTTCGCGCTCAACGGGCCGCCGGGCCGGACGGGGCTCGCGACGTGGCGACTGCCGATCCCGAACGACCCCGGCCTCGCCACCGTGCCGCTGTACTTCCAGCTGCTCGCGCTCGACCCGTCCGCGCCGGGCGGCATCGCCGCCAGCAGCGGTTGGGAGTTCTTCGTCCGCTGACCGCGCCGCTCAGCGCGGCACGCCGTCGACGATGCGTCGGATGCCGAGCGGATTGTCATCGCGCAGCTCGATCGGCAGCGCGGCCTGCGGCCAGTCCTGCCAACAGGCAGGACGCGTCCAGCGCGCGATCGAGGTGACGCCGACGGCCGAGTAGCGCGCGTCCGTCGACGCCGGGTACGGACCGCCGTGCACCATCGCGCCACACACCTCGACGCCGGTCGGCACGCCGTTGGCGATCAACCGGCCGACGCGCGCGCGCAGCGCCGTGACGACGTCGCGGAATGCGCCGAGGTCCTCGCCATCGGCGTGCACCGTGCCGGTCAGGTGGCCGTCGAACGACCGCGCGAGCGCCAGCAGCTCGGCGTGGTCGCGGCAACGCACGGCGAGCACCGCCGGCCCATAGATCTCGCTGCGCAACCGGGGATGCGCCAACGCCGTGTCCGCCTCGACGGCCAGCAAGGTCGGACAGACGCCCGTCGCCGCCGCGCCACGCGCGCCTTGCGCCGCGGTGCTGACCGGCAACGCCTGCGCCTCCGCGAGCGATCGCTCGTAGCCGGCGCGGATGCTCGGGTGCACGGTCGCGCCGCCTTGGCTGGCGGCGAACTTCGTGCGCAGCGTCTGCGCGAACGCGTCGCCGCCGGGGCCGTCGATCCAAGCGACGAGGCCGGGACTGGTGCAGAACTGCCCTTGCGCCAGCAGCGCCGAGCCGACGATCGCCTCGGCGATCGTCGCGCCGCGCTGCGCCAGCGCCTGCGGCAGCACGACGACCGGATTCATCGAACCCATCTCGGCGAACACGGGGATCGGACGCGCGCGGCGCGCCGCGAGGTCGAAGAGCGCGCGGCCACCGACGTGGCTGCCGGTGAAGCCGACCGCGGCGGTCGCCGGATGGTCGACCAACCGCGCGCCGGTCGCGTGGCTCTGGCCGTGCAGCAGCGAGAACACGCCGGCAGGAAGGCCGGCGCGGCGCACGGCTTCGACGACGACGCGGCCGACGAGTTCGCTCGTGCCCGGGTGCGCCGGGTGCCCCTTCACCACCACCGGACAGCCGGCGGCGAGCGCCGACGCGGTGTCGCCACCAGCGACCGAGTACGCGAGCGGGAAGTTGCTGGCGCCGAACACCGCGACCGGTCCGAGCGGCACGCGCATCGAGCGCACGTCCGGCTTCGGTTGCGGCTGGCGCGTCGGATCGGCGCGGTCGATGCGGGCGTCGACCCACGAACCCTCGTCGACCAGCGCCGCGAACTGCTGCAGCTGCAGCACGGTGCGGGCGCGTTCGCCCTGCACGCGCGGCGCCGGCAGCGCCGTCTCGGCGCAGACGCGCGCGACCAGTTCGTCGCCGAGCGCGACGAGCCCGTCGGCGATCGCGCGCAGCAGGCCGGCCCGGACCACCGGCGCGCTGCCGGCGAACTCGGCCGCCGCTTCGGCTGCAGCTGCGCAGGCCGCGTCGACCTGGGTCGGCGTCGCCTCGCGGTACTGCGGCGCCAGGGCCTCGCCACTCGTCGGATCGAACGCCGTGAACGGCTCGCCGCCCCAGGCCTCGGCGACGCCGGCGACGAAGTGCTCGCCGCGCAAGCTCATCGCGTCGCCCCTTGCGGCCGGTTCGCCAGCGCCGTGCGGATCGTCGCCAACGACTGCTCGCGCAGCGCGCCCGCGACCGGCAGGCGCGGCATGCGCACGCGTTCGTCGCCCATGCCGACCTGCTGCTGCACCAGCTTGATCAGCTGCACGAACTCGGGGACCGTGTCGAGGCGCAGCAGCGGCAGGAACCAACGGTAGAGCGCGAACGCTTCGTCGCGCTTGCCGTCGCGGGCGAGCTCGAAGAGCCGCACCGACTCGTGCGGCAGCGCGTTGACGAGGCCGGCGACCCAACCGATCGCGCCAGCGGCGACGCCTTCGCAGACCATGTCGTCCATGCCGACGAGCACGTCGAGGCGGTCGCCCAGCAGCGCCTTGATGCCGGTGACCCGGCGGGCGTCGCCGCTCGATTCCTTCACCGCCAGGAGGTTGCCGTGTTCCTGCGCCAGCGTGGCGATGTGGGCCGGCGTGAAGTCGGTGCCGTACGCCGGCGGATTGTTGTAGAGCATGCAAGGCAGCGCAGTGGCCCGCAGCACCGCGCCCACGTGCGCCATGGACTCGCGCATCTCGCCCTTGTGCACGTACGCCGGCAGGACCATCAGGCCCTTGCAGCCCGCCCGCTCGGCGGCCTGCGCGAGCGCCACGGCCGCCTTCGTGCTCAACGCCGCGATGCCCGGCAGCACCGGCTTGCCGCCGGCGGCGGCGACGACCGTGCGCAAGACCGCGACCTTCTCGTCGAAGTCCAACGTCGCGCCCTCGCCGAGCGAGCCGAGCGGGATGACGCCGCTGCACCCCGCGCCCAACTGCCACTGCACGTGCTTGGCGAGGAAGTCGTGGTCGACGCGATCGTCGGCGAGGAACGGCGTCGTGATCGCGGGCAGGACGTGACGGAACGGCGAGGCGGACATCGCGCACAGCGAACGGCACGCGCAGGCCGGACGCAAGGGCGGTGGCGGCAGCGCGCGGCTTGCGCCATCCTCTGCGCCATGTCCGACGACGCGACCATGCAGAAGCAGGCGGAACTGGCCGCCAAGATCGGCCTGCCGCAGGCCCGCCGCCACATCTTCCTGTGCGCCGACCAGAGCAACCCGAAGTGCTGCGACAAGGAGCGCGGGATCAAGGCCTGGGACCACCTGAAGGGCCGGCTCAAGGAACTCGGGCTCTCCGAGCAAGGCGGCGTGCAGCGCACGAAGGCCAACTGCCTGCGCCTTTGCGCCGGCGGCCCGATCGCCGTCGTCTACCCCGAAGGCGCGTGGTACCGCGACTGCGACCCGCCGGTGCTCGATGCCATCATCCAGCGGCACCTGATCGGCGGCGAAGTCGTGCGCGAGCACCTGATCACGGAGGCGCCGCTCGCCGGCGACCGCTGCGGGGAGGCGTGAGCGGCGACGCCGACGTGCTGGTCGACGGCCCGGCCGACGCGCCAGCGACTCTGCTGCTCGCGCACGGTGCTGGCAGCGGCAAGGCGCACCCGTTCCTCGCCGCGGTCGCCGCGGCGCTGGCGGGACCGGCGCGGCGCGTCGTGCGCTTCGACTTCCCCTACCGCGCCGCCGGTCGCAAGCTGCCCGACGCGCTGCCCGTGCTGCAGGATGCCCTGCGCGCGGCGGTCGCAGCGCACGGCCGCGGCGTGATCGCGCTGGCCGGGAAGTCGCTCGGTGGCCGCGTAGCCTCCACGCTCGCGGACGAGCTCGGCGCGCGGGCGCTCGTCTGCCTCGGCTATCCGTTCCACCCGCCAAAGCACCCGACCAAGCTGCGCACCGCCCACCTTGCCGGGATCGCCACCCCGACGCTCGTGCTGCAGGGCGAACGCGATCCATTCGGCACGCCCGACGAAGTCGCGGGCTACCAGCTGTCGCCGACGATCAGCGTGCAGTGGCTGGCCGACGGCGACCACGACCTCGCGCCGCGCAAGTCGAGCGGCCGCACCGCCGCGCAGAACCTCGCCGAAGCCGCGTCCGCGGCGGCGGCGTTCCTCGCCACGCACGGCGCCTGACACAGGCGCCGCGCGCGTGGGATCAGCCGCGCAGGGCGGCTTCGACCAGCGCCGCCTGCTGGGCCTTGTGCTTGTGCGAGCTGCCGGTCGCCGGACTCGCAGCGGCGCGGCGCGTGGCCTTGCCGGCCCAATCGAAGCGGTCGCGGACGAACGTCCATGCGCCCATGTTGGCCGGCTCCTCCTGGCACCAGACGAACTTCGCCGCCGGGTAACGCGCGCGCAACGCGGCCATGGCCGTCGCCGGCCAGGGGTACAGCAGCTCGACGCGCACCAGCGCGACGCTGCGGTCGTCGCCGCGTTCCTCGACCAGGTCGTAGTAGACCTTGCCCGAGCAGCAGACCACGCGCGTGACGCGCGATGCATCGGCGATCGAGGCGTCGTCCCGCACCGGCTGGAAGCCGCCCGCCGCCAGCTCGTCGGCGTGCGAGCCGGCTTCCTTCTGGCGCAGCAGGCTCTTTGGCGTCATCACCACCAGCGGCTTGCGGTCGCCATCGAGCGCTTGCGCGACCAGCAGCTGGTAGTAGCTGGCGGCGCACGACGGATTGGCGACGCGCAGGTTGTTCTCGGCGCACAGCTGCAGGAAGCGCTCGAGGCGCGCGCTGCTGTGCTCGGGCCCCTGGCCGTCGTAGCCGTGCGGCAGCAGCATCACGAGGCCGGACTGCTGGTTCCACTTGGCCTCGCCGGCCGCCAGGAACTGGTCGATCTGGATCTGCGCGCCGTTGCAGAAGTCGCCGAACTGCGCCTCCCACAGGCAAAGCGTGCGCGGGTTGGCGACGCTGTAGCCGTACTCGAAGCCGAGCGCCGCCTCCTCGCTGAGCAGCGAATCGATGACGGTGAACGGCCCCTGGCCCGCGGCCAACTGGCCGAGGCCGACGAGGCGCTTGCCGTTGGCCGCGTCGTACAGCGCGGCGTGGCGCTGGCTGAACGTGCCGCGGCCGCAGTCCTGGCCGGCGAGGCGCACCGGCACGCCCGCGGTCACGAGGCTGGCGAACGCCAGCGTCTCCGCCGTGGCGAAGTCGACCGGCTGCTTGCCGGCCAGCATCTCGGCGCGGCGCAGCAGCACGCCCTTGACCTTCGGGTGCGGCGTGAAGTCGGACGGCCAGTCGAGCAACTTGCCGTTGAGCTCGCGCAGACGCTCGATCGGCGTCGGCGGGACGCTCGGCGTCCACTCGCGCTCGGGGATCTCGGCCGCGAGCGTGATCGGCGGCTGCTCGTGCGCGCGCACGACGTCGAGCGCTTCCTTCAGGTGCTGCTGCACCTTCTGGTCGTACGCGCCGATCTCGTCGGCGCGCAGCACGCCGGCGCGGATCAGGTAGTTCTGGTAGATCTTGCGCACCGTCGGGTGGCGCTCGATCTGCTGGTAGAGCAGCGGCTGCGTGTAGCTCGGCTCGTCGCCTTCGTTGTGGCCATGCCGACGGTAGCAGACGATGTCGAGCACCACGTCGGCGTGGAAGCGCGCGCGGTAGTCCATCGCCAACCGGATCATGCGCACGGCCGCGAGCGGGTCGTCGCCGTTGACGTGGAACACCGGCGCCTGGATGCCCTTCACGACGTCGGTGCAGAACAGCGTGCTGCGCGAGTCGTGCGGCGAGGTCGTGTAGCCGATCTGGTTGTTGACGACGACGTGGATGGTGCCGCCGGTCCTGTAGCCCTGCAGCTGCGACATCTGCAGCGTCTCGAACACGACGCCCTGGCCGGCGAAGGCCGCGTCGCCGTGAATCAGCACCGGCAGCACGGCGTCGAGCACGTTCGTCGACGGGTCGGCGGCGAGTTCGTCCTGGCGCGCGCGCGCCATGCCCTCCACCACCGGGTCGACGGCCTCGAGGTGGCTCGGGTTGCACGCCAGCTCGAGATCGACCGTCTTGCCCGAGTGCGTGACATGCTCGGCGTGCGCGCCGAGGTGGTACTTCACGTCGCCGGAGCCCTGCGCCATCGTCGGGTCGAGGAAGCCCTCGAACTCGCCGAAGATCTTCGTGACCGGCTTCTTCAGCACGTGCGCCAGCACGTTGAGGCGGCCGCGGTGCGCCATGCCGAGCACGGCGCGCTTGCAGCCGAAGTCGACGGCGCGCTCGAGCAGCGCGTCGAGCACCGGGATCAACGTCTCGCCGCCCTCGAGCGAGAAGCGCTTGGCGCCGACGAAGCGCGTGTGGAGGAACTGCTCGAAGGCCTCGGCCTCGACCAGCTTGTCGAGGATCTGCAGCTGCGCCTGCTTGCTCAGCTGCTCCTCGTTGCGGTTGCCCTCCATCTTGTCGCGGAGCCACGTGCGCTGCTCGCTGTCCGCGATGTGCATGTACTCGGCGCCGACGTGGCGGCAGTACGTCAGGTGCAGCGTCTCCTGGATCTCGCGCAGCGTCGCGAACGGCTTCTTGGTGACGCCGTCGCTGTAGAACGTGCGCTCCTTGTCCCACATCGTCAGCCCGTAGGTCGACATGTCGAGCTCGGGCCAGTCCTTCGGCTCGAAGCACAGCGGGTCGAGGTCGGCGAGCACGTGGCCGCGGACGCGGTAGCTGCGGATGTAGGTCATCAGGCCGGCCGCGCGCTCGAGGTTCTCGGCCTCGCGCAGCGAGCTGCCGAGCGGCGGGCGGCGGTCGACGCAGTTGCCGACCGGGCGGTAGGGCACCTTCAGCGAGCCGAACACGCCCTCGTAGAAGCCTTCTTCGCCGAGCAGCAGCTTGTGCATCCAGTCGAGGAACAGGCCCGACTCGGCGCCTTGGATGACGCGGTGGTCGTACGTGCTGGTCAGCATCATCACGCGCGACACGCCGAGCTCGGTCAGCGTGTCCGGCGACGCGCCCTGGAACGCGCCGGGCACCGTGATCGCGCCGGTCGCCATGATGAAGCTCTGGCCGCTCATCAGACGCGGCAGCGAGCTGACCGTCCCGATCGTGCCGGGATTGGTCAGCGTGCAGGTCGTGGCGGCGAAGTCGTCCGGCGTCAGCGCGCCCTTGCGCGCCTTCTCGATCTGGGCGTTGTAGGCCGCGAAGAAGCCGGCGAAGTCGAGGCTGCCGCCGTCCTTGACGTTGGGAACGACGAGGCTGCGGCGGCCGTCCTTGCCGGGCAGGTCGACGGCGATGCCGACGTTCAGCGACTTGCCGACGCGGCGGAACGGCTTGCCGTCCTGGTCGACGTACTGGCCGGCCATCGCCGGGACGCGCAGGATCGACTGCACCATCGCCCACGCGATCAGGTGCGTGAAGCTGACCTTGGGCAGGTAGAGACCCTGCTGGTGGCGGTTGATCGCGTGCCGGTTCTCCTCCAGCACCTTGACCGGGATCTCGCGCGTCGACGTCGCCGTCGGCACCGAGAGGCTCTCGACCATGTTCTTGACGATCTTGCCGGCGACGCCGACGAGCGCCTGCAACTCGTCGCTCGCGGCGGGCGCCGGCGCAGGCGACGGATTCGCCGCCTGCGGCTGCGGTTCCGCGACCGCGGTCGCGCC
>JBEITC010000610.1:0-1951 GCA_040375075.1 Planctomycetota bacterium
CCGGCGCCGCCGCCGCCAGCGCCGTTGCCGCCGTTGCCGCGCGCCGACAAGGTCCTGCCGCTGCCCGGCGAAGCCTTCGTGCTCGCTGGCCGCGAGGCGTTCGTCCTGCTGCCGGCCGCGCCGGCGCCGGCGCCGGCGCCGCAGCCGTGGGTGCTCTACGCGCCGACGCTGCGCGGTCTGCCGAGCGACGCCGAGGTCTGGCTGTTCGAGCGGTTGCTGCAGCGCGGCGTCGCCATCGCCGGCATCGACGTCGGCGAGTCGTACGGCAGCGCCGCCGGCGCGCGGCTCTTCGACGCGCTGTACGAACACCTCGTCGGTGCGCGTGGCTTCGCGCCGCGGGCGGCGCTGCTCGGCCGCAGCCGCGGCGGCCTGATGACGCTGGCGTGGGGCGCGGATCGGCCCGAGCGCACAGCCGCCTTCGCCGGCATCTATCCGGTGTGCGACCTGCGCAGCTATCCGGGTCTCGCCAAGGCCGCGCCCGCGCACGGTCTCGACGAAGCCGGGCTGCAGGCGGCGCTGCCGCAGCACAACCCGATCGATCGGCTCGAACGGCTCGCGCGCGCCGGCGTGCCGTTCTTCTGCGTGCACGGCGACGTCGACACGCTCGTGCCGCTCGCCGCCAACTCGCAGGAGCTGCTCGCGCGCGTGCAGGCCGCGGGCGGCCGCGCCGAGATCGAGCTGCTGGTCGGTCGCGGCCACGACATGGACCCCGGCTTCTTCCGCAGCGAACGCATGCTCGCGTTCCTGCTGCAGGCCCTCGGTCGCAGCGACGCAGCGCGTTAGGCGTTTGCGCCGCCGTCCGGCGCGCGGCGCGCGAGCGGGCTCCTAGCGCGTCTTCGCCTTGCCGCCGGCCTGCGGCGTCGCGGTGGCGTCGAGTTCGAGCGGATCGCGTTCGCCCTTCTGCCAGCGGATGTGCCCGAGGCCGGCGATCATCGCGCCGTTGTCGGAGCACAACGCCATCGGCGGCAGCACGAGCCGCAGCGACCGCAGCACGCGATCCTGCGCCAGCCGCTCGCGCAGACGCAGATTGCGCGCCACGCCGCCGCCGATGCACAGCGAGCGCACCGGGTGGCGCTCGGCGGCGCGGCGCAGCTTCGCGACCAGCACGTCGACGACCGCCTCCTGGTAGCTGGCGGCGAGGTCGGCGAGCCGCTGGCCGGTCGGCTGCTCCGCCGGCGCCGACGACTGCTGCGGCTTGAGCGTGTACAGCAGCGCGGTCTTGAGGCCGGAGAACGAGAAGTCGAGCGAGTCGGCGCCGAGCAGCGTGCGCGGCAGATCGACGGCGTCGCGCCGGCCGGTGGCGGCGGCCTGCTCGATCGACGGCCCGCCTGGGTACGGCAAGCCGAGCAGCGCAGCGCCCTTGTCCAGCGCCTCGCCAGCGGCGTCGTCGCGCGTGGTGCCCAGCCGCACGCTGCTGCCGGGCTCGGTCAGCAGGTAGAGCGCGGTGTGGCCGCCCGACGCGACCAGCGACAGCGCGGGCAGCGGCATCGTCGGATCGTGCAGCAGGCCGGTGTGCACGTGCGCCTGCACGTGGTCGACGCCGAGCAGCGGCAGGCCGAAGCGCCACGCCAGCGCCTTGGCCGCGGCCATGCCGACGAGCAGGCAGCCGACCATGCCGGGGCGATGGGTGACGGCGACGGCGGTGAGGTCGCCGGGCGCGACGTTCGCCTCCGCCAGCGCCTGCTCGACGATCGGCAGGATGCGCTCGGTGTGCGAACGGCTCGCCACCTCCGGCACGACGCCGCGGTAGCGCGCGTGCAGCGCGATCTGGCTGTGCACGACGTTGCTGCGGACGACGTGGCCATCGGCGACGACGGCCGCGGCCGTCTCGTCGCACGACGTCTCGATGCCGAGGATCACCGAATGCCCGCAGCGAGTATGCGCGGCGCCGCCGCGCGGGACCATGGCCGGCGCGCGATCCGCGGCATCGCTGCGGCGCGGGCCCGATCGA
>JBEITC010000311.1:0-4996 GCA_040375075.1 Planctomycetota bacterium
CACAGCGCCAGCGCCTCGGCGTCGAGCGGTTCGTCCCACGATTCGACGACCGCGAACGCCAGCGCTTCGCCGGCGGCGTCGAGCGGGCCGGCGCCGAGCCGTTCGCGCAGCTCGGCGCGCAGTTGCGGCCCCTGCGGCCCGCGCAGCACGGCGGGTGCCACCTCCGGCTGCAGGTCGCGCAGCGCTTCGGGCAGCGCCGGATCGCGCCAGAACGCCAGCATGCGCGCGGCCACCGTCGCGTCGCCCGCCCCGCGTCCGGCCCACGCCAGCAACTCCAACGCGAGCCCGAGATCCGCCGTCGGCGCCTCCGGCACGCCGACCTTGCCCCACACGTCCTCGTCGCCGGCCGGCGCGTAGCGCGGCACGCCAAGCGCATCGAGCAGCGCATGGGCCTGACCGGGAGGCACCGGTCCGGGCAACGACGCGCAGCGGCGAGCGAGCTCGGCCGGCAGGCTCCGCGCGGCGGCGACCAGTTGCGGCACGACCGCCGCGTCGCCGAGCGCGGCGGCGCCGTGAAGCGCGCGCAACCGCCGCTCGGCGCGTTCGGCCGGCGCCAGCCCGATCGGCTCGCGCTCCGCGTCGCTGCGCAGCAACGTCCGCGCGAATGGCGCCGCAGCGCCGCGACCGACCAGCGCTTCGACGAACGGCGCGTCGTCCGCCGTCGTGCGCACGAGCGGCCACAGCGCGCGCACGACCTCTTCGTCGCCGCCGCCGACGACGGCCAGCGCCGCTGGTCGGCAGAAGCGACCATCGACCGTGCCCGCCTGCTGCAACCGGACGAACAGGTCGCGCGCGAGCTCCAGGCCGAGTTGCCGTCGGCGCGGCAAGAACAGCGCGACGGTTTCGCCGACCCCATCGCCGCGCGCCAGCCATTCGCGCAGCGCGGCGACCGGCACGGCGTCGATCGAGCGATCGAGCAGGCGCGCCAAGCGGACCTTGCTCGCGTCGGGATCGTCGATGGGAGCGGCGAACGCGAGCATCGCCGGCGAGACGACGCGCGCCGCGAGCAGCGCTGCGAACGCCGCGTCGCGCGCCGACGGCTCGCCGAGCATCGCCTCGACGCGCGCCGCCCGCGCCGCTTCGCCGAGCAGCGGCGCAGCGAACGGCAGCCAACGCGGATCGACGGGATTGCCGGAGTCGTCGAGCGCCGCCGCCACACGCTCGGCGACGAGTTCGGGCCGCTGGTCGTGCACGTGCCGCAGCAGCGTCGCGCACGCTGGATCGGGCAGCTGCAGCGCGAGGCCGAGCAGCGCCCGCACGCCGAGCGGCGACAACCGGTCGAACACGCGCAGCGCCTCGTCGAGCGGCAAGCGGCCGGCGACGACCTCCTGGTGCAGGCGGCCGACGAGGCCGTCCGCGATGCGCGCGGGCAGCACGCGACGGGCGGCCGACACGCCGTCGCCGGCGGGATCGGCGAGCAAGCCGGCGACGAAGGTCGTGCGATCGTCCGGCGACCACGCGCCGCTGCGGGCCGCGAGCGCGCGGCAGCGATCGTCGACGCTGCGCTCGGACCGCGCCGACCAGCGCGCGAGCCACGCTTCGGCCGATGGCCGCGGCGCGATCGCGAGTTCGTCGAGCAAGCGGCGCGCCGCCGTCACGTCGGCATCGAGCGCCGCGAACCACGCTTCGTCGAAGGCGACGCGATGCCGCACCAGCGCCGCCGCGGCGAGCGCGAGCCGTTCGTCGGCGTCGGCAAGCGCGGTGACGGCGGTCGCCGGATCGAGCGCGCCGACGGTCACGAGCAGGTGCAGCGCGCCGATGCGGTCGTCGGTCGCTGCGGTCGCGTCGCGCGCCGTGCCGCGGTGCACGCTGATCCCATCCTGTGCGGCGAGCCCGGCGGTGAACAGCGCCGCCATGACGGCCGCGCGCAGCGCGCGGGTCATCGCAGTTCCTCGGCGATCGCCGCCGGCAGGTCGCTTGCGATCAGCCCTGCTTCGCCGAGCCGCCGCGCCACACGGTCACCGGCACGGCCGTGCACGTGCACGCCAAAGCACGCGGCGTCGTACGGCGGCAGGCCCTGCGCCAGCAGCGCGCCGAGCAGGCCGGCGAGCACGTCGCCGCTGCCGCCGGTCGCCATGCCGGGGTTGCCGGTGCGGTTCTCGAACGTGCGGTCGCCGTCGCCGACGAGCGTGCGATGGCCCTTCAGCGCCACCACGCCGCCCGAGCTCGCGACCAGCGCGTCGAGCGCGCCGTGACGATCCTCCTGCACCGCGGCGGCGTCGCTGCCGAGCAGGCGGCCCGCCTCGCCGGGGTGTGGCGTCAGCACCACCGGCAC
Organism: Planctomycetota bacterium; assembly: GCA_040375075.1. Classification (GTDB taxonomy): domain Bacteria; phylum Planctomycetota; class UBA1135; order UBA1135; family UBA2386; genus UBA2386. The sequence goes on from JBEITC010000311.1 coordinate 2,276, forward strand.
GCGCGTAGCCAGCGGCTTCTGCAGCGGCGCCAGCACGTTGAGCGCGTCGGCGTCGAGCACGATCGGACCACGGGCGAAGCGCAGCACGGTGGCGACGAGCCGGCGCGTCGCCGGCGACTGGCCGAGCCCCGGCCCGACGACGACGGCGTCGGCGCGTGCAAGCGCAGCGCGCAGGTTGGCCGGCGTGCGCGCGAGCGTCGTCGCGCACGGCTCGGCGCAGGCGACGAACGGCTGCAACGCCGCCGGCACGCAGACCTGCACGAGGCCAGCGCCAGAGCGCAGCGCCGCGGTCGCGCACAAGATCGCCGCGCCGAGCATGTCGTGCGAACCGGCGACGACGAGGACCGTGCCGAAGCTGCCCTTGTGGCCGTCGCGCGGCCGCGGCGGCAGGCCGGCGAGCGGATGGCGCGCGCGGCTCATGCCAGCCCCCAGGCGTGCACGCACGCGACCTCGCCGACGACGAGCTTCTGGGTGTTGCGCAGCGTCTGCCGATGGAAGGCCGCGAGCGCAGGCGGCAGGTCGCGCGGCAGCGCGCCGAGCTGCTGCAGCAGGTCGACGACCACCGGCTGGTAGCCGCGCTCCGCGCCGTCGTCGATCTTGATCGCGATGCCGAGCGCTTGCGGCCAGCGGCCGCGCGCCGGATCGGGCGCCAAGGCCACGGCGTAGACGCCTTCGGCGCCGTTCTTGGCGAACACGCGCCCCGGCCACTGCCGCAGCAGCGCGGTGCAGAAGCGCTTCTCGCCGGCGAGCAGCTCCGGCGCGCGGCCGACGGCGTCGAGGATGCGGCGGCATGCGGCGGCTCGAACGGCGCCTTGGCCGGCGGGGTTCGCCAGATTCGCGAAGCTGCGCGCCAGCGCCGCCAGCGGCAGCACGAACGTCGGCGCGCCGCAGCCGTCGACGCCGGTCGGCACGGGGCCGGCGAGCCCGGCCATCGCCGCGACCGCGGCTTGGACCTCGCGCTGGCTCTTGCAGTCCGGATCGAGGTAGCGTTCGAGCGGGTCGCCACAGGCGGCGGCGAGATGCAGGAAGCCGGCGTGCTTGCCGCTGCAGTTGTTGTGCACCTTGCCCGGCTGCTCGGCGGCGCGCAGCAGCGCGAGCCGGCTGTCGTGGTCGAACGGCGCGTGCGGCCCGCACCCGAGCTGGTCCTCGCGCAGGCCACCGCGCGCCAGGAACGAGCGCACCGCCGCGGTGTGGACCGGCGCGCCGTCGTGGCTGGCGCACATCACCGCGAGTTCTTGCGGCGGCAGCGCGAGCCGGTCGGCGAGCCCGCGCTCGAGGAACGGCAGCGCCTGCAGCGGCTTCACCGCCGAGCGCGCGACCACCGGCCGCGCCACGTCGCCGACCGCGAGCGCCAGCTCGTCGCCGTGCCACACGGCGACCGCGCCGCGGTGCCACGACTCGACCGCGCCGCTGCGGGTGGCGACGGCGAGCACGGGGTTGGAACGGTGCGGATCGAGCGGCGGCAGGACGACGGACGGCGCGGTCACGCCCGGCGTTATAGCCGACGGCCGTCGACGCCGCGCTCGCTCCGGCCGCGCACGCCGCTATAACGACGACCGCTGCCCATGGATCTCGTCGAAGTCGAACTCGCCCGCGTCGTCATCCACCAGAAGGGCGACCAGCAGTTCATCCACCTGCGCGAGCGCCACGGCAACCGCGGCTTCCCGATCGTCATCGGCTTCAACGAAGTCGAGGAGATCAACCGCAAGCTGTGCGGCGTGCAGCCGCCGCGGCCGCTGACGCACGACCTGATGGGCCGCGTCTTCCACGCGCTCGGCCACCGCCTGCAGCGCATCGTCATCAACGAGCTGCGCGACAGCACCTTCCATGCGCAGCTGGTGCTGGCGCCCGCCGACACCGGCACGGCGGCGGCGACCGCCACCGAGAAGGCGGTCGACTGCCGCCCGTCGGACGCGATCGCCATGGCGGTGCAGACCGGCGCGCCGATGTACGTCGCGCGCGCGGTGTTCGAGGCGCTCGCGGTCGAGTAGCCCAGCGCCCGCTCGCGCCCGCCCGCGCCGCGAGCAGCGGCTGGCGCACGCTGCGAGCCCGAGCTAGTGTGCGGCGCGGCCAGCGTCCCGGTGGGATGGCAGAGCGGCCGAATGCGGCGGTTTTGAAAACCGCTGTGCCTTCACGGGCACCGGGGGTTCGAATCCCTCTCCCACCGCCATCTCTCCCGACATGGTTGCACCCCGAACGACTTACGTGAGGAGTCTTGCCCTAGGGCACCCTTTTGGGCACCCTTTCGGGCATGCAGAAGAGGAAGGACACCCTGCCGCCGCGCGTGCGCAGGCACAGCAGCGGCGGCTACCGCGGCGTCGCAGTCGTCGCAGGACGACGCGCCTACGGACCCACCTGCGACCGCGTCGAGGACGCCGTCGCATGGCTCGACGCCATCGATCGCCTGCAGTGCCAGCCCCATCTTGTGGACGAGCCGCTGACGCTCGGCACCGCTTGGCAGCTGCTCGCCGGCGACCTCGCCGACGCCGCGGCTGCCGACGGCACCGTGGTGTTTTACAGGCGCGCGCACCACGAGCTGCTCGCCGTCCTCGGCGACGTGCGCCTCGACCGACTGACCGAGCCGGCGATCCGCCTGTACATCGACCGCCGCAAGCGCCGCGGCGTCAGCCCGCACACCATCGTGCGCAAGGAGCTCGGCACCCTGCGCCGCATTGTGCGGCTGGCCATGTCCTGCGGCCGACTCGGCCGCGACCCGCTCGC
>JBEITC010000397.1:0-3900 GCA_040375075.1 Planctomycetota bacterium
CCGAGCGGGCGCGGCATGCGGCCGACGTGCAGCCGGTAGACGCCATCGCGGCCGTCGCCGGGCACGGCGCCATGCAGCTCGAGCGCGTACGGGCCAGCGACGGCGGCGTCGAAGGCGAGCCACGGGTCGCGCTGGCCGAGCGGCGAGTCGTCCGCCGAAGCGACCACCGCGCCATCGGGACCGCGCACGACGAGGCGCACGTCGAGCGGCGCCTGCCCGAGGCGCATGGCCTCGGCCTCGACGACGACGCGCGCGCCTTGCGGCACGTCGACCGCGTAGCGATCGACCTCGCCGTCGCGCAGCGCGCCGTCGACGGTGACGCCGAGCGGCGCCGTCATCGCCGCATCGCCTTGGCGCTCTTCGCGCAGCGACGGCAGCGCGCCGATGTGGAACGTCAGCAGGTTGGACAGTCCGAGCGCCGAGCGCGCGCGCAGCCGGTGCGCGCCGAGCCGGCAATCGGGCGCGATGCGCAGCGTGACGACGCAGCGATCGGCCGCCGGCTTGCACGCGACGACGGCGAGGCCCGGTTCGTCGAACTGCAGCGCCACGGTCTCGCCGATGCGATCGCCGCGCAGCGCGACCTCGACCTCGGTGCCGCGCGTGCCGCCGGCCGGCGCCATCGACGCGAGGCGCGGCGCTGGCGATTGCGGCGCCGCAGCAGCGACCAGCGCGATGCCGAAGACGAGGCTCACGCCAGCAGCGACGGCAGCACGCGGCCGTCACGGACGAGGTCGATCGGGCGGTCGCCCGGCGCCAGCAGGCGCTTCTGCGGATCGATGCCGAGCAGCGTGAACAGGCTGGCGGCAAGGTCGGCGGGCCGCACCGGATCGACGGCGGGCTCGGCGCCGGCGGCGTTGCTGGCGCCGACCACCGTGCCGGCGCGGAAGCCGCCGCCGGCGAGCACGACCGAGAACACCTTGCACCAGTGGTCGCGGCCGGCGTCGGCGTTGAGCCGCGGCGTGCGGCCGAACTCGGTCGTCAGCAGCACCGCGGTCGTCGCCAGCAGGCCGCTGGCGGCGAGGTCCTCGACCAGCGCGGCGAGGGCCTGATCGACGTCGGCCATCGCCGTCGGCAGGGTGTTGACCAGCTGGCTGTGGTGGTCGAAGCCGCCGCGCGGCACGGCGACGTAGCGCACGCCGGCGGCGACGAGGCGACGCGCCAGCAAGCAGCCCATGCCGAGCGGCCGGCGGCCGTAGCGCTCCTTCATCGCCTCGGGCTCGGCGGCGAGGTCGAACGCGGCGCGCGCCGTCGGCGAGTCGATCAGCGCGTAGGCCTGCTGGTAGTACGACTCGATCGCGCGCACGGCGTCGGCGTCGCCGAGCGTTTCGAAGTGCGCATCGAGCCGCTGCTGCAGCGCGCGGCGGCGGCCCATGCGCGCGGCGTCGACGTCCTTCGGCAGCGCCAGGTCGCGCACGGCGAAGTCGCGCGCCACCGGGTTGCCGCCGACGGCGAACGGCGCGAACGCGCTGCTGAGGTAGCCGGTGCCGAAGAAGCGGCCGACGCTCGGCACGCAGACGTACGCCGGCAGTTGGTTGCGGCCGCCGAGTTCGTGCGCGACGACAGCGCCTAGGCTCGGGTACTCGATCGCCGGGCTCGGCGCGTAGCCGGTCAGCACGCTGTGCTGGCCGCGGTCGTGGTCGGCCTCGGTGTGCGTGAACGACCGCACCACCGTCAGCCGGTCGCCGACGGCGGCGAGCTTGGGGACCAGTTCGCCGAACGGCTCGCCGGCGAGCTTCGACTTGACCGAGCCGAACGGCCCGCGGATCTCGAGCGGCGCGTCGGGCTTTGGATCGAAGGTGTCGAGGTGGCTGAGGCCGCCCTCGAGGTGCACGTGGATCACCGCTTCGGCCTTCGGCGCGAACCGGCGCGCGACGGCGGCCAGTTGCTCGGCCGGGCGCGCGAAGCCGAGGCCGACGCCGGCGACGACACCGTGCTGCAGGAACTGGCGGCGGGAAGTCGAAGGCATGGCGGCCACGCCGCGCATGCTAGTCAAACTTGCCGGATCGCCAGGCCGACGGCTTCGTCCCAGGTTCGTGGCGTCGGCATGGGCCGTGGTGCGCAGGCTTGAGCCAGAAGGCCTCCACGCCCGAAGAAGTGTTGCGCCATGCCGGGGCGGGGGCTTTACTCCCCGCCCGCCGCCGGAGAGGTGGCAGAGTGGCCGATTGCGTCACCTTGCTAAGGTGATGTACCGGAAACGGTACCGGGGGTTCGAATCCCCCCCTCTCCGCCAGCTTTCCTCCTGCGAGGAAGCTGGATCCGCGCCGGTCAGGCGGGGGCGGCTCCGTGCACCATGGCGCCCCGAATCCTGCGACCCGAAGGCCTGCTCGTCGGCCTGCTCTGCGCGCTTGCCGCGTGCACCGGTCCGTCGCTGCGCCTCGACGAGCCCGACGGCCATCCGCTGTTCGTCGACGGCCAAGCCACCACCGCCGGCGAAACGCCGTTCCGCTACTACGGCACGACGGTCTGGGACGCGCTGCCGCGCGACGTCGACGGCCGCGCCGACTGGAGCAGGCGGCCGACCCGCGGCACGGTCGCGGTGCCGCCGCCCGCGCCGCTGTGGCTGTTCCCGTTCGACCTGCCGGTCGAGCTGGTCCACCGCGCCCTGCATGGCCGCCCCGACCAGGCCGTCGCGGTCGAGGTCGCGCCGGCGACGCCCGAGCCGCGCGGCGAGGCCGAGATCGTCAACGTCGAACTCGCCGGACTGGCGGCGCGCGCGCGCGCTGCGAGGTCGAGCCGATGAACGCGCTGATGCACGGCCGCAAGCTGGCGCTGGTCCACGGCCTCGGGCGCTTTGGCGGCGGCCGCGAAGCCGTGCGCTACCTCGCCCAGCACGGCGTCGCCGTGCGCATCGCCGACAAGAGCGCGGGCGACGACCTGCAGGCGGTGCGCGACGGCCTCGCCGGCTTGCCCGGACTCGACTGGCAGCTTGGTCGGGAGGACGAGGCGCTGCTCGACGGCGTCGATCTGTTCGTCGCCAACCCAGGCGTGCCCGACCAGAATCCGCTGCTCGTGGCGGCGCGCGCCCGCGGGCTGACGATCACGCAGGAAGCGGACCTGTTCCTCGCCGGGTACCCGGGCCGCGTCGTCGCCGTCACCGGCACCAACGGCAAGTCGACGACGTCGACGTTGCTGCACCAGGCGCTGGTCCACAGCGGCGTCGACGCGCTGCTCGGCGGCAACATCGGCCACAGCCTGCTCGCCGACGAGGCGAAGTGGCGCGCCGACCAGGTCGCGGTGCTGGAGATCAGCAGCTTCCAGCTCGACAGAATGGCAACGACGGCGCGCGTGCACGGCGCCGGGTTCACGCGCGTGCTCAAGGACCACGTCGACCGCCACGGCACGCTCGCCGCCTACCACGCCGCCAAGGGCCGGCTCGGCCCGGCGGCGACGCACTTCGTCGTGCACGCCGCCGACGACGCCGTGGCATCCGCCTACGCCGCGACCGCGCCGCTGCGGCTGCGCTTCGCGACCAGCGCGCCCGGGCCGCACAGCGCTGGCGTGCAGGACGGCTGGATCGCGCTGCGCGCCGGCGATGGCGCGGCCGAGCGCATCGTGCACGAGGACGCGCTGCAGCTGCTCGGCGCCTTCCAGGTCGAGAACGTGATGGCCGCCAGCCTCGCCGCGCGCATGGTCGGTGGCACGCCGCAGGGCATCGGGCTCGCCATGGCGACCGCCAAGCCGCTGCCGTTCCGGCTGCAACTGCTGGCGACGAAGGACGGCGTGCGCATCTACGACAACGGCGTCTCGACCGAGGTCGAGTCGACGCGCTCGGCGCTGCAGGCGCTGCGCGGCCGCGTGCACTGGATCGGCGGCGGCAAGAGCAAGGACGGCGACTACCGCGCCGTCGCCGACGCCGTCGTCCCCCACGTCGCCTCGGCCCACCTCTTCGGCGCCGCCGCG
>JBEITC010000360.1:0-4283 GCA_040375075.1 Planctomycetota bacterium
ACGAGTCGTGCGAACTCGTGCACGACCAGCACTGACGTTTGCCGCCGCCGCGCGGCGGCAACGGTCAGCGTGCTCCCGGGTCGCCGCCGCAACGCGGGGAGCGACCGCGGGCGAGGAGGCGAGGCCAGCCCGCTGCGGCGGCTCCGAGTGGCGATTGCCGCCGCCGCGCGGCGGCAACCGTCAGCGTGGTCCCGGGTCGCCGCCGCACCGCGGGGAGCGACCGCGGGCGAGGAGGCGCGGCCAGCCCGCTGCGGCGGCTCCGAGTGAGATTGCCACCGCCGCGCGGCGGCAACCGTCCGCGTGGTCCCTGGCCGCCGCCGCAACGCGGGGAGCGACCGCGGGCGAGGAGGCGAGACCAGCCCGCTGCGGCGGCTCCGAGTGGCGAGCGCCCGCCGCTGCGCGCCTTCGCCGCTAGCATCCGCGCCCTCGCTGCATGTCCTTCAAGTCGCTCGTCGTCGCCGAGACCGCCAACCGCCGCGTGCTGACGCGCACCAAGGGCATGCAGTGCGACGTGGTGGCGTACCTGTCGCCCGAGCTGTTCGCGGCGAGCGAAGAGGACCTGTGGCGCGACGCGTACCGCAGCGCGTGCTTCCCCGGCGCGCGCGCGGTGTACCTGATGCCCGACTGCCACAAGGGCTACGTGCTGCCGGTCGGCGGCGTGCTGGTGACCGACGGCACGATCGTGCAGGCGGGTTCGGGCTACGACATCTCGTGCGGCGTCGTCTACCTGCGCGTGCCGGGGCTGCACGCCGCCGACGTCGCCGACTGGCAAAGCCGCCAACGCTGGGTCGCGGCGATCGAGGAACGCATCGCCACCGGCTACCGTGGTGCGCGGCCCAAGCGCATGCGCACGCCATCGCCGCGGCTGATCGAGGAGATCCTGCGCCACGGCGCCAAGGCGATCGGCGTGTCCGCCGAGGTCTGCGAACGGCAGTTCATCCCGGTGCCCGACGACTTCGACAGCGGCCGCGTCGAGCGTGCGCTCGCCAAGGCGGCGCCGCAGCTCGGCTCGGTCGGCGGCGGCAACCACTTCGTCGAGCTGCAGTGCGACCGCGACACCGGCGAGGTCTGGGTGATGGTGCACTGCGGCAGCCGGGGCTTCGGCTGGCAGACGGCGGACTGGTTCTTCAAGGCCGGCGCCGAGCTGCGCGGCCTGCCGGCGGGCCGCCGCGAGGAGGCGTGGCTGCGCGTCGACGAGCCGCTCGGCCGCCAGTACTGGGCGCACCACAACGCCGCCGCCAACTACGCGGTCGCCAACCGGCACACCATCGTGCTCGGCGTGCAGGAGGCGACCGAAGCGGTCTACGGCCGCCGGCCCGAGGTGTTCTTCGAGATCAGCCACAACCTCGTGCAGGAGGAGACGCTCGTGCTGCCCGACGGCGCGACGACGCGCGGCTTCGTGCACCGCAAGGGCTCGACGCGCGCGTTCCCGCCGGGCCATCCCGACCTCGTCGGCACGCCGTGGGAAGCGACGGGGCATCCGTGCCTGATCCCGGGCTCGATGCTCGCGGGCGCGGCGATCCTCTACCCGCTGGAAGGCGCGCACCGCGCCGGCTGCTCGGTCAACCACGGTTCGGGCCGCGTGCTCGGCCGCAACGAGGCCAAGCGCCGGCTCGCCGCGCGGCACGACGACATCGACGCCGAGATGCGCACCATCGCGCGGACCTGCGGCGGCGTGCGCATCGAGGGCATCGTCGGCAACTGCGAGCGCACGCCGCTCGACGAGTGCGGCCACGCCTACAAGGACCTCGACGCCGTGCTGCAGGTGCTGGTCGACGAGGGCATCGCCCGGCTGCACGCGCGGCTCTACCCGATCGCCAACATCAAGGGCGCGGACTGACGGCGGCAGCGCCGGCTCGCCGCCGCCGCGGCGATCGCCGGTGGCTCAGCCGGGGATGGCGAAGCGCTGCAGCGTGCCGATCGCGACGAACGCGAGCGTGCGTTCGTGCGTCGACTCCAGCACGACGCGCGGCGCGCAACCGGCTTCCATCGCTTCGACCCAGCGCGACGCGCACAGGCACCAGCGGTCGCCGGGCTTGAGGCCCGGGAAGCCGTACTCGGGGCGCGGCGTCGACAGGTCGTTGCCGGCCTGCTTGCTGAAGGCGAGGAACGCTTCCGTCACCTCGGCGCAGACGGTGTGCACGCCGAAGTCGTCGTCGTGCGTGTTGCAGCAGCCGTCGCGGAAGAAGCCGGTGCGCGGGGCCGTGCTGCACGGGGCAAGCTTGCTGCCGAGCACGTTGCGGCTCGGGGCCATCTCTTGGGTCATGCGGCGGGATGCTACGCGCCGCGCGGCCCGGCGCTACCGCAGCGGCGCGACCTCGGTTTCCTTGTCGGCTTCGACCGCGAAGCGGTGGAAGCGGGGAGCGCCATCGCGACCGTGCCACGCCAACGCATACTCGCCGGCGGGCAGCGCGATGCGGCGGCCGCGCGGCAGCGGGCACGGCTCCAGGCGCACGTCGAGGTCGGCGCGCACGGCGTAGATCTCGACGTTGCGGCGCTCGAGCTCGGGCGGCAGCGCTTCGTCGGGCAGTCGCACGAACACGGCGCCGCCGCGCGGCAGCTCGATCGCGCCGAGGTCGACGTCGTTCTCGCCATCGAGGAAGTGGCGGCCGAGCGCCTTGTGGCCAGCGCCGGGCAGGCGCAGCTGCAGGTCGTAGAAGCCCGGCGGCAGCCGCATGGTCTGCCAGGTTCCTGGTGGCGCGCCATCGCGGGGCTGCAGCGGCTCGGCGAAGCCCGTCTCGACGTGCCACGCGACGAGCGTCGGCGCGGCGTCGCCGCCCGGCGGCACGATGCAGCGCAGCACGCTGCCCGCGCCCTTGCCGCGCGCGAGCGCGACCTCGCCGACGCCGGGCATGACGTTGTTCGCCACCGCGAGGGGCACGCGGCGGTTGTCGCCTTCCCACAGCAGCACGCTGCCGACGCTCGGCGGCACGTTGGCGAAGGCGAAGCGCCCGTCGTCGTCGGTGATCGTGCCGTCGGCCCACGACCCGTCGGCGGCGCGCCATTGCACCGGATGCTTCGCGAGTGGCTTGCCGTCGGCGTCGACGGCGCGACCCTGCACGACGGCGCCGCGCTGCAGGTTGAGCACGGCCTTGCCGCCGGCGTCGCCGATGCTCACCGGCTGCTCCGCGAGTCCGAGCGCGTCGCCGCCGGCGCGCAGCGCGTAGTCGCCGACCTTGCAGTCCTTGAACTGGAATCGCCCCTGGTCGTCGGTCTCGGCGCGCTGCAGCGGCTGCGGGCCCTTGCCGAGCAGCAGCACCGCGGTCTTCGGCGCTGGCTTGCCGTCGGCGGCGTAGACGTAGCCGTCGAGCGAAGGCGCTGGCGCGGCGGGAGCGGCGCGCGCCAGCGTGCTGCGCGCCTGCGCGCCGGCGACCTCGAATCCGCCATCGCCGAGCGTGATGGAGAACGTGGAGCCACCAGCCTCCAGAACCGCCGGGTCCGGCGCGACGCGGCCGAGCGCGTCGCCAAAGCGCGCGTCGGGGTGCAGCTCGGGGCGCATCGCCGGCGCGCCGCTCATCGCGCCGCCGAGCAGCGCGCCGAGGTCGTTGCCTTCGAGCTTCAGGTTGCCACCGTCGAGCTGCATCGTGCCGGCGCGCCCGGTCCCTTGTCCGCCGATCGTGAACGAGAGCGTGCCGCGCTGGCGGCGTTGGCCCAGCAACGTCAGCTGCCGCCGCTCGCCGGCGCGCAGCACGAAGCGCTGCGAGCGTTCGCGCGGGTCGCGCAGCTGCACGTCGAGCTGCGGCGTGCGCGTGCGCCACGTCAGCGCCACGCGGCCGTCGTCGTCGGTCGCGTGCAGGGCCTCGTTCTGCGTGCACGGGAACGGCGCCAGCCGCAGCCGCACGCCCGCCATCGGCAGGCCGAGCGGGTCGACGACGCGGACGTCGAGACCGACCTCGTGCGGGTGCGCCATCCAGTCGGTCGCGGCCGCCGCACCGGGCGCCTCGATGCGTTCCGCCGCCGGCGTCACCGGCGTCGGCAACGACGCGTCGGCGCGCGGCGCGGCCGCGCCGGCGTCGCCGGTGGTGTCGCCCGTGTCGGTCCGCGGCGCCGGCGGTTCGCGCAGGGTCAGCACGGCGAATGCGCCGACGAACACGAGCAACAGGGCGATGGCGGCGACATGGCGGGGCTTGGCCATCGCCACACGCTACTCGCTCGCGCAGGTCGCTCGTCGTTCGCCGCTTGTCGCGCGTTCGTCGCTCGCACCGGGGCCGGCGACCGGTCGTGCCAGCCGCGGCGAGCGCTGCTGGCGGCGGCGCCGTCCGGCCCGTCGACCGGCCCGTGCG
>JBEITC010000193.1:0-7058 GCA_040375075.1 Planctomycetota bacterium
CGGGCGCCGCGCCGGCGGCGGGGCCCTGTGCGGTGGCGAAGGTGAGCAGGAACGGCGCGAACAGCGAGGCGGCGGCGAGGCGGCGCATCCGCGGAGCTTATGGGCGCGCGGCCCGGCGTGGGAGGCGGGAGCCGCTGGGGCCTCGCTGCCGCGCGGCGCGTGCCGCAGGCGTCTGCGTCACCGGAGGCGACGCCGACCGGCGCGCGTCCCGTGACGCACGCTCCTAGGCGCGCTTGGGCAGCCGTTCGCCGAAGATCGCGCTGGGCTTGCGCCGCGTCGCGATCTGGTCGCCGAGTTGCTTCTTGGCGCCGGCGAGCACGCAGGCGACCACCTCGTCGACGTCGTCGGTCACGACGATGCGGTCGAGATCGGCGGCGTCGATGGTGCCGTGGGCGAGCAGCGACTCGCGGAAGAAGGCGAGCAACGGCTGCCAGTACTCCGTGCCCATCAGGACCAGCGGGAAGTCCCGGATCTTGTGGGTCTGGATCAGCGTCGCTGCTTCGAACAGCTCGTCGAGCGTGCCATACCCGCCCGGCAGGACGACGAAGGCGTAGCTGTACTTCACCAGCATGACCTTGCGGACGAAGAAGTAGCGGAACTCGACGAAGCGATCGAGGTGCGGGTTGGGCTGCTGCTCGTGCGGCAGCGTGATGTTGCAGCCGACGCTCAGGCCACCGGCCTCCTTCGCGCCGCGGTTGGCGGCTTCCATGATGCCGGGGCCGCCGCCGGTCATCACGGTGAAGCCGGCGCGCGCGAGTCCGGCGCCGACGGCGCGCGCCATGCCGTACCAGCGGTTGTCCTCGCGGAAGCGCGCCGAGCCGAACACGGTGACGCACGGCGGCAGGAAGTGCAGCGCGCGGAAGCCCTTGATGAACTCGGCGCCGATGCGGATCACGCGCAGGAGTTCGCCGAGGCGGTTGCGCGGGCCGGTCAGGAAGCGCTGGTCGCTGGTGTCGCGCGACGACTTGCCCCAGCCGTGGCCGTCGCGGCAACTGCCGTCTGGGTCCCTGCCGCCGGGCTTCATCGCACGATCACGTCGACGACGCGGTCGCTCGCGAACAGCGAGCGCAGCAGCTCCTCGCGTTCGACGCCGGTCGCGGTGCGAAGGCGCTCGAGCAGCTGCGGGTCGACGCCGTGCGTCTGCGGGTTCGGACCCATCGGCCCGGGCGCGAGGCTGGCGAACGGCGTCGCGAACGCAGCGAACCAACCGAAGAAGCCGCCCTGGATCTCGTAGTCCTCGCTGAGCATCGCGCGGACGCCCTGCACCGGCGCCCACACGGTGTCGATCCAGTCGAGCAACAGGCCGCCGAGCAGCGCGGGCACGAGCGGCGTGTCGTCCTCGGCCTCGAGCGCGCCGAACTGCCGTTCCATCGCCTCGAGGTCGACCGTGCGACCACCAACCACCTGCACGTTCGCCGGCCGGCGCTCGACCCAAAGGCAGTGGCCGCAGGAGGCGAACAGGAACAGCCCGGCGAGGGCGACGGCGCGCGGCGCCAGCATGGACGCCACGGTCAGCCCTCGGCCTTGGCGACGCGCACCATCTCGCGGAACACGATCATGCCGTCGCCGTCCTCGGGCAGGCTGCCGCGGTCGAGCTGCGTGCGGCGCCAGTCCGGCATGTGCGTCGGCAGGAAGCTGCGGTCGGGGTGCGGCATGACGCCGAGCACGCGGCCGCTGTGGTTGGTGAGGCCAGCCATGCCGAGCGGCGCGCCGTTGGGATTCGCCGGGTACTGCTCGGTCGGCACGCCGCGCTCGTCGACGTACAGCGCCACGGCGTAGCCCTCGTCGAGCAGCCGCTGCTGCATCGCGGCGTCGCGGGCGACGAGGCGGCCTTCGCCGTGCGCCGCCGGCCAGCGCAGCGTCAAGCCGGCCGGCAGGAAGACGCAGCGCGACTTCTGCGTGCGCAGCGTCACCCAGCGGCACTCGTAGTGGTTGCTGAGGTTGTGGGTGAGGGTGACCTCTTCTTCCAGCCGGTTCTGCGTGCACGGCAGCAGGCCCAGGCGCACCAGCACCTGGAAGCCGTTGCAGATGCCGAGCACGAGTCCGCCGCGCTCGACGAAGCGCAGGATGCGGTCGCCGAGCCGCCCCCTCATCTCCTGCGCGAGCACGCGGCCCGAGCTGATGTCGTCGCCGTACGAGAAGCCGCCGGGCACGGCGATCACGCGGTAGGCGTCGAGCGCGTCCGGCTGCGCCAGCAGCTGCTGGATGTGCAGGTACTCCGGCGCGCCGCCGGCGCGCTGGAAGGCGAAGTGCGTCTCGCGCTCGCAGTTGATGCCGGGCGCGCGCAGGACGAGGACCTTGGGCGAGCTCACTTGCCACCTCCGGCGACGAGCGTCTGGTCGAGGTCGAGCGGCCGCTTCCAAGCAGCCTCCAGGTCGGCGACCGGCGCGGAGCACAGCTGCGCGCCGCCGTCATGGATCACCACGTTCGGCTCCTTCGTGACTTCTCCGACGACCGCGTACGGCACGCCCGCGAGGTTGGCGGCGAGGTCGTGCAGCCGGTCGGGCGGGACCTCGAGCAGGAATCGGCTCTGCGACTCGCTGAACAGCAGTTGCTCGGGCCGCATGCCGGCGGTCGCCACGACCTTCTGCAGGTCGAGCTTCACGCCGAGCTTGCCGCCGATCGCCATCTCGACGGCGGCGGCGCCCAGCCCGCCTTCGCTGAGGTCGTGGGCGCTGAGCACGGCGCGCGCGCCGATGGCGCGGTGCATGGCGCGAAGCGTCGCGTGCGCGACCTTCTTGTCGACGCGCGGGGCGTTGCGGCCCAGCTGTCCCTTGGTCTTGTAGTAGACGCTGCCGCCGAGCTCGTCCTTGGTCGCGCCGACGAGCACCAGCAGCGAGCCGGCGCGCTTGGCGTCGGTCGTCAGCGTGCGCGCGACGTCCGGCACGATCGACATCGCGGTCACCAGGATGCAGCCCGGGATGCGGATGGTGCGGTCGCCGGCGCGGAACTCGTTGTGCAGCGAGTCCTTGCCCGACACGAACGGCGTGCGGTACTCGAGCGCGAGGTCGCACAGCGCCTCGGTCGCGCGCACCAGCTCGCCGAGCGCTTGCGGGTCGCGCGTGTTGCCCCAGCAGTAGTTGTCGAGCACGACCGTGTAGTCGGGATCCCCGCCGGCGGCGACGATGTTGCGCATCGCCTCGTCGAGCGCGCACTCGGCCATCGCCGCCGGATCGATGCGGCTGTAGCGCGGGTTGAGGCCGTTGGCGAGCAGCACGCCGCGGCGGCTGCCGAGCTTCGGCGCCAGCACGGCGGCGTCGGCGGGGCCGTCCTCCTTGACGCCGCACAGCGGCTTGCCGGCGGACGCCGCCTGCACCTCGTGGTCGTACTGGCGCACGATCCACTCCTTGCTGCACACGCCGTAGTCCGACATCACCGCGCGCAGCGCGCCGGCGAGGTCCTGCTCGGGCGGCAACGTCGGCTCGCTGAGCTGCGGCGCCACGTACACGGCGTCGCGCACGCGGCCCGGCAGGCCCTTGTGCAGGAAGTGCAGGTCGAGGTCGGCGTGCACCGTGCCCTGGAACTTGACGACCAGGCGGTTGTCGGCGGTGAAGCGGCCGAGCACGAACGCCTCGCAGGCTTCCTCGCGGCAGACCTGCAGCGCGCGCGCGAGCTTCGCCTCGGGCACGGCGAGGACCATGCGCTCCTGCGCCTCGCTGATCCAGACTTCCCACGGCGACAAGCCGACGTACTTCAGCGGCGCTTCGCCGAGCTCGACGACGGCGCCGAGGCCTTCGCTCATCTCGCCGACCGCCGAGCTGAAGCCGCCAGCGCCGCAGTCGGTGATGGCGGTGAACAGGTCCTCGTCGCACAGGCGCATGACCGCGTCCATCGCCTTGCGCTCGGTGATCGGATCGCCGATCTGCACGGCGCCGGAGCTGACCTTCTCGCTGTCCGTGTGCAGCTCGAGCGAGCTGAAGGTCGCGCCGTGGATGCCGTCGCGGCCGGTGCGGCCGCCGAGCGCCAGGATGACGTCGCCGGTGCGCGCCTGCTTGTGCGCGCGCGCGGTCGGCAGGATGCCGACGTTGCCGACGTAGACGAGCGGGTTGCCGACGAAGTTCTCGTCGAAGTGCACGCTGCCGTTGACCGTCGGGATGCCCATCGGGTTGCCGTAGTCGCGCACGCCCGAGACGACGCCCTTGAGCAGCGACAGCGGATGCATGCAGCCTTGCGGCAGCTGCGCGGGCGCGAGGTCCGGCGGCGCGAAGCAGAACACGTCGGTGCTGGCGATCGGGCGGGCGCCGAGGCCGGTGCCGAGCACGTCGCGGATGACGCCGCCGACGCCGGTGCCAGCGCCGCCGAAGGGTTCGATCGCCGACGGGCGGTTGTGGGTCTCGACCTTGATGCACACGGAGTGCTCGTCGTCGAACTTGACGATGCCGGCGTTGTCGACGAACACCGACACGCAGAAGTCGCGGTTCAGCGTGTGCGTGACGTTGGCGATCGTGCTCTTCAGCAGGTTCTCGATCAGCCGGCCTTCGAAGCGCACGTTGCCGGTGAGCGTCTTGTGCTTGCAGTGCTCGCTCCACGTCTGCGCCAGCGTCTCCAGCTCCATGCGCGTCGGCGCGCGGCCGAGCGACTGGAAGTGCTTCTGGATCGCCGTCATCTCGACGCCGTCGAGCGCGAGGCCGCCGTCCTTCGACAGCTTCTCGAGGCCGGCCGTGTCGAGGTGGGCGAGCGGGATCGGGTGCACGGCGAGGTCGGTGCGCGCCGCCGCGACCGGCAGGCCGGCGGGCAGCGCGTCGAGCAGCACGTCCTGCACGACGTCGTTGGCGAGCGCCTTCTTGGCGGCCTGCAGCAGGCGCTTCGCGTCGGTCGCGCCCTGCACGTCGAAGGCCTTGTAGGTGCCGGCGACGACGGCGGGCAGGCCCATGTCGGCGAGCGCCTTCTGCACCGAGTGCGCGACCGGATCGGTGACGCCGGCGCGCGGCACGATGGCGACCATGTGCGTGCCGGGCGGCGGCACCTGCGCCTTGCTGTCCGGCGCGTGCACGACGAACTGGTCGATCACCGGGTCGCACAGCACGGCGCGCGCGAAGCTGCGCACCTGCGCCTCGGGCAGCTCGGCGGCTAGCAGGTAGCCGCGGCGGCTGCGCACGTCGGTGATGCCGTCGACGCCGGCGGAGCGCAGCGCGCGCAGCGCCGAGCGGCCCATCGGATCGTGGTGTTCGGGGCGGACGAGGACGTCGATGCGCCAGGCTTGCATGCGAAGGTCGCGGCGGCTGCGGCGCGGCACGTCGGTGCGCGGCGCCAATCGCCCTCGCCCTGCGTGCGCGCATCCGCTTGCGGTCGCGCGAGCGGCGCACGATGCAGGACACGGCAAGCAGGCGCAAGCGCGCGCTGCGACGACGCGCGCATGGATGTGCGCGCAGGATTCCACATCACGAGCGAGAACTTTCCCCAGCAGCGCGTCGCCGCCGTCGCGCCGCTCCGTTGCTGCTCAGTAGGCCTGCTGCTCAGTAGGCCTGCTGCGCAGAAGCCCAGCTGCGCAGTAACCCAGCTGCGCAGTAACCCTGCTGCTCAGTAGCTCTCGTCGGCGGACGGGAACGCGCCGCCCTGCACGTCGCGGCAATAGGCGCGCACGGCGTCCCCGATCTCGGCGCCGAGTTGCTTGTAGCGGCGCACGAAGCGCGGGCGGAAGCGCGTGAACAACCCGAGCAGGTCGTGCGTGACCAGGATCTGGCCGTCGGTGTGCGGGCCAGCGCCGATGCCGATCGTCGGCACCGACACGCTCGCGGTGACGCGGCGGGCGAGTTCGGCCGGCACCTTCTCGAGCACGAGGGCGAACGCGCCGGCTTGTTCGAGCGCCTTGGCGTCGTCGAGGATGCGCTGCTGCTCCGCCTCGTCGATGCCGCGCGCGCGGTAGCTGCCGAACTGGTGGATGCTCTGCGGCGTGAGGCCGAGGTGGCCCATCACCGGGATGCCGGCGGCGACGAGGCGCTGGACGGTCGGCGCGAAGTCGATGCCGCCTTCGAGCTTCACGGCTTCGGCGAGGCCCTCCTTGAGCAGGCGGCCGGCGTTGCGCAGCGCGTCCTCGACGCCGATCTGGTAGCTGAGGAACGGCAGGTCGCCGACGACGAGCGCGCGCTTGGCGGCGCGAGCGACCATCTCGGTGTGATAGACCATCTGGTCCATCGTCACCGGCACGGTGGTGTCGCGGCCCTGCACGACGGTCGCGACCGAGTCGCCGACCAGCAGCACGTCGACGCCGGCTTCGTCGAGCAGCGACGCGAACAGGTGGTCGTAGGCGGTCAGCGCCGTGATGCGCTCGCGCTGCGCCTTCTTCTGGCGCAGCGTCGCGGTCGTCACCTTGGGCGGAGCGCCGGCCACGGTCACCAGTCGCCGAACGTGTCGGGCGTGTCAGCGGGCGGCGGGGGCGGCGGGGCCGCGGGGCCGCCAGCGTCGCCCGGCGGGGGCGGCGGGCGGTAGTCGTCGACGCCGTCCTCGGGGACACGCGGGGCGCGCCGCTTCTGGCGGCCCTTGCCCTCGACGATGCTCCCGAACGTCGGCACGCGCTTGGGATCAAGCTCGACGTCGAACGCCGAGAGATCGAGCGCGGTGGGTTCGATCACGTCGACCTCACCGCGGCGGTCGCGATAACGCGGCACCACGTCGACGTCGCGCGGCCGGCCTTGGCCAGCCCCGCGGTCGCGATCGCGGCCGCGGCCGCGGCGGCCACTGCGGTCGTTGCGCTGACCCTGACCTTGGCCGCCCTGCTGCTGGCCACCGCGGTGCTGGTTGCCTTGCTGCTGGTTGCCCTGCTGCTGGTTGCCCTGCTGTGGGTTGCCCCGCTGGGGACCACCCTGCTGCTGGCGAACCTGCTGCTGGCGACCCTGCTGCTGGCGACCCTGCTGCTGGCGACCCTGCTGCTGGCGACCCTGCTGGTGGCGACCCTGCTCCTGGCGACCCTGCTCCTGGCGAACCTGCTGCTGGCGACCCTGCTCCTGGCCGCCCTGCTGCCGGCCATGGCGGTGTGGCTGGGGTTGCGGGCCGTGACGCGGCGCTTGGCGCTCGTGCTGCTGCTGCTGCTGCTGCGGGCGCTCGCCGGCAGGCGCATC
>JBEITC010000487.1:0-2974 GCA_040375075.1 Planctomycetota bacterium
CCGCGCCAGCGCGCCAGCGACGGATCAGCCGCCGACGGGGATGCGCACGTTGGCGCGGCGTGGCGCGGTCTCGCCCGCGGGCGCGGCCGGCAGCGTCAGCGGACGCGCGGCCTCGTCGGCGTCGGCGGCCTTCTTCGGCGCCGCCTTGCCGTCGGTCTTCTTCGCCAACGGGCCCTGCAGCTTCGGCTGCAGCGCCTGCGGCGTGAACTCGACGCCAGCGCGCAGGAAGTCGAAGTCGCCGGCGAGCTCCTCCCACGCGCGCACGGGCGCTGCGCAGGTGAACACGACGTGGCCGGCCGCGAGCGCTGCGACGTCGAGCGTCGCGCGCATCGGCTCCTTGCCGTGCTTCCAGGTCGCGTCGAGTTGCGCGCTGGCGCGGTCGCGCAGGCGACCATGCCGTCGCGCCACGATCTGGGCGCCGGGATGCACGAGGCGGAAGGCGTTGGCCACGGCCTCGACGGCGCTCTCCAGCGCGGCATCGGGCTCGAGGTGGTCGATGCGCTGCAACGTCGCCGACGCGCCGTGGGCCTCGCACGACAGCACGAGGTTGCCGGCCGGCAGGTCCGCGACCGGCGCCCACGCCGGATTGGGGATCCACAGGCCGAAGGCGTTGCCGGCATCGCCGACGATCGCCGGCGCGGCGGCGCCATGGACGCGGCGCGCCGCTTCGGCGTCGGCAGGCACCGCGACGAGCGCGGGACCGGCGAGTTCGCGTCGCAGCGTGCGGGCATTGGCGTCGACCCACTCGTGATTGCGCGGGCCGCTGCCGGCCTCGGTGAGTTCGGTGATCTGCACGAGCTTGCCGTCCTGGGCGATCGAACGCTGGCGGCGGCCGTCGTAGTTGCGGCGGACCAGTTCCTCGCTCGCCGGGTCGAACAGGTCCGTCCCGGCGACGACGGCGCGGCGGGCGCGCGCGAGCGTGCGGGCCAGCAGCGGGAAGTTGCTGGTCGGCGACCACGGCAGCGTGCGTTCGCGGCGGCCATGGCAGTCGACGCGCGTCACCACGAGCGCGTCGCCCCGGCACTCGGCCTCGACGATGCGTTCGTCGACGACGCGCGCCTGCTGGCCGGCGAGATCGCCGCCGGCGAGCGGCACGGCGCCGAGCGTGGGCTCGGTGATGCGCTCGCGGAAGTACGCGCTGACCGGCGCGCCGCCGCTGTCGGCGGTCGCGAGCGCGGTGACCTGGTAGCGGCGCTCGCCCTGCTGGAACTCGTACTCCTCCTGCACGGCGAAGCCGCCGTCCGGCCGATGCGCGACCGAGGCCGCGAGCCAGCCGACGGCAGCGCCGGCGGCGTCGTGCACGACGAACCACTCGCGGCGCGGCGCCACGATCGTCTGCACCGACGGCGCGACGGCGACGCCGCGACGGATGGCGGCGACCTGCGCCGACGAGAAGCCGACGCGGGCGCCGGCCTCGATCTCGAGCTCGACGAAGCCGTCGATGGCGACCAGCACGCGACCGTGCAGCACGTCGCCGTTCTTGAGTTCGACGACGTCGAGCGGCGCCGGCGCTCCCGGCGCACTCGGCGCAGGGTCCTGGCAACACGCGACGAACAGCAGGCCGAGCAAGGTCATCCGGTGCGATCCTCCGGCACGGCGTATCGAACCGCCGGTGGGATCGGCTTTACCGCGCTGTCGAAGAATCCGACGCCACCGGTCTCAGTCCGATGCGCAGCCGGAAGAGCGCCCATGCCAGGGCGACGACCACCGGCGCGAGCAGTTGCCAGGAAGGCACGCCGGCGAGATCGGCCCAGAACCGCCACCACAGGTGCCGGAAGCCGCGGTCCTCCCACCGCATCGGCGGCAACTTCTGCTCGTCGGTCTGCGGCGCCACGCCAACCACCGCCGTGACGGCGTATGGGGCATAGCTGCGCGTCGCCCGCGCGGCGTCGTCCAGTTCGAAGAGGCCCGTGGCGGCGGCTGCGGCGTAGCGCCAGTTGGCCAGCAGCGGCGTGTAGCGCGGCTGCCAGCCGGTGAGGTCGGCCGGATCGCCCGGCGTGCCGACGGCGGCGACGGCCTGCGCGCCAAGCTGCAGGACGCCGCGCACCGGCGCGACGACGCTGGTGAGGCTGACCAGCGCGCCGCACGCAACCGCGGTCCACCACGCCTTCGGCCAACGCCGCCACGGCTCGGCCTGCGGCAGCACGAGGGCCAGCAGCGCGACGAGTCCGTGCGTCTGGTAGCGGGCCGCCCAGCACTGCCCGCCCTGCCAGCCGCGCGCCTGCGCGAAGAACAGCAGCGGGAACAGGAACAGCGCCCACGCCAACCAGCGCAGCTTCGGCGTCGTCGCTGCGCGCAACGCCGCCGGCAGCGCCAGCCACAGCAGCGGCGAGAACCACATCGCGCCGCGGCCGGCGCCGAACAGGATCTTCAGCGCGCCGAGCCAGATCGGCTGGTCGAGCCAGTCCTCGGTCTTCGGGTAGCCGGTGTCGAACGGATCGCCAAAGCGCGCGACGTCGACGCCGAGCAGCAGCGCCGCGAACGGGCAGGCGCCGAGCGCGAACGCCAGCACGAGCGCCAGCCGCCGCTGCCGCGCGCATGCGACCAGCAGCGCGAGGCCGATCGCGACCAGCAGCGCGGCGTTCTGGTAGCGCAGCAACACGGCAGCGCCACCGCACAGGCCGCCGAGCAGCGCCGTGCGCGCGGAACCGCGGCCCTGTGCGACGACGACCACGGCGAGCAGCGCGCCCAGCAACGTCGTCAACCCGGGACCGTCCGACAGCTGTTCGCGACCGAAGGCGAACGCCTGCGTGCAGCACAGGATCGCCAGCGCCGTGCCGACGGCCGCGCGCGGCGCGCTGCCGAGCGCGCGCGCCAGCAGGAACAGCAGCACGGCGGAACACGCGGCGGCGGCCGGCGGCACGAGCAGCGCGATCAGGCCCTGCGTCAGCACCGGCGAGCCACGCACGTACGACGGCGACTGCGCCAGCGCATCGCCGAACAGGCCCGGCGCGACCGCGGCGCGGAAGGCGGC
>JBEITC010000173.1:0-7680 GCA_040375075.1 Planctomycetota bacterium
GTCCAGCGCGCCAGCGTGCGCAGCGTCGTCGCCTCGTGCGCGACGAGGAACGGCCGCAGCGCGAACTCGGCGGTGAAGCGCTGCGTCAGCGCGTGCAGCGCCGCGAGCGCGCGCGCCGGCTCCGTCAGCCCGCGCCGCGCCACCCACTCGGTCATCGGCCACACCACCCAGCCGGCGAGGCCGTCGGGGCCCGGCACGAGCGCGGCGAGGTCGTCGTCGGCGCGCGCGGGAGCCAGCGTCGCTTCGAGCGCCGCGCACGCTGCCGCGAAGTCCGTCGGCAGCGTCGCCGCGAGCGCATCGGCGAAGCGGCCGACGCGTTGCTTCAACGCCAGCGGCGCCAAGCCGTCGACGCACGACCGCACGAAGCGCTGCGCCGGGAACCCCGGCAGCACCGCGCCCAGGCGCAGAGCCAGCAGGCGCGCCATGGCGGCGTCGATGCGGTGCTTGAAGGGCTCGGCCATGGCGGACGTCGCAGCAGTCTGCGCGGCGCGCGGCGCGCAGGCCACCGTGGCGCGCACGGATCGCCAGGTTGCGCTCGCCCGCTCGGTTGCGCGCCGCGGTCGTGACGGTCCGTCGGCGACGAAAGACCTGTCCGCTCGCGCCGCAGCGCCCCATGCCTGTGCCGTCGTCGTCGTGCCGCCGCTGCGCCTTGCCAGCGTCCGGAGTCCGCGCGCTCGCCGCCGCACCGGCGCGGCGCAGCTTGTCGGGTTGCATCGTGGACGCGCCGCCGCAGCGACGCGACGATGCGCCGCGTGACCGACCGCAAACCCGCGCTGCGCTTCGTATTCTTCGTCGTCCTCATCGACCTGCTCGGCATCGGCCTGCTGATCCCGGTCGGCCCGAAGCTGGTGACGCAGCTCAGCGGCGGCAGCGAAGCCGAAGCCGCGCCGCTGGTCGGCTGGCTTGGCGCGACGTTCTCGATCATGGCGTTCTTGTGCGCGCCGCTGCTCGGCGCGCTCTCGGACCGCGTCGGCCGCCGCCCGGTGCTGCTGTTCTCGATGCTCGGCTCGGGCCTCGACTACTTCGCGATGGCGCTCGCGCCGTCGCTGACGGTGCTGTGGATCACGCGCGCGCTCAACGGCATCACCGGCGCGAGCGTCACCACCGCCTCGGCCTACATCGCCGACGTCACGGCGCCGGAGAAGCGCGCCGCCGGCTTCGCCGTGTTCGGCGCCGCCGCCAGCCTCGGCTTCGTGCTCGGCCCGTTGCTCGGCGGCATCCTCGGCGACATCGACATCCGCCTGCCGTTCTGGGTCGCCGGCGGCCTCGCGCTGCTCAACGCCGCCTACGGCATGTTCGTGCTGCCCGAGTCGCTGCCGCCCGAGCGGCGCAACACGCACCCGATCGGCAGCCCGTTCGCGGCGCTCCGCGTGCTCGCGGAGTTCCCGATCGCGCGCAGCCTCGCCGGCGTGCTGTTCCTGCTCAACCTCGCGCAGTTCGCGCTGCACGCGACGTGGGCGCTGTACACCGAGCACCGCTACGGCTGGCAGCCGAAGGACATCGGCTGGTCGATGTTCGCCGTCGGCGTCGGCGGCGCGCTGGTGCAGGGCGGTCTCGCACGGCGGCTGGTGCCGCGCATGGGCGAAGCGCGCGCGCTGCAGGCCGGCCTGCTGCTCGCCGTGCTCGCGTACATCGGCTACGCCAGCGCGTCGGAAGGCTGGATGATCTACATCGCCATCGGCATCGCGGCGCTCGGCGGCATCGCCATGCCGGCGGCGCAATCGCTGATCACCAAGACGATCCGACCGGACCAGCAAGGCCTCGTGCAGGGCGCGCTGAGCAGCGCGCAGAGCCTCGCGAACATCATCGGCTACCCGCTCGGCGGCTACGTGTTCGCGTGGTCGATCGGCACGGCGGCCGGCGAAGTCCCCGCCGGCACCGTGTACTTCGTCAGCGCCGGCCTCGCCGCGCTCGCGCTCGCGAGCGCGCTCGGCGTGCTGCGCCGGCAGCCTGCCTGACCGCGACCTGCGCCCGGATCCGCCGCGCCGGCCGCGACAATCCGGCCGGCGCAAGGGACACTAGGCGCGCCATGACGCGCCTCCTGCTCCCGCTCGTCTTCGCCGCCAGCTTCGCCGCCGCGCCCGCCGCGCAGACCGCGCCGCCCGAGGGCGCTGCGCCGGTCGCGCCCGCCGCCACCACGGCGAGCGCCGTCGACGCGCCGCACATGCGGATCACCACGCTCGGCCCGCAGGGCTGGCGCATCCGGCTCGGGCCGACCAACGTCGGCCTGCTGCTCGACTCGGAGGCCGGCCGCGCGCTCTGGGGCGACTACGCCACGGCCATGTCGGCGGCCGTCGGCGGACTCTTCGAAGTCGAGGCCGACTGGCTCGCCGCGCAACGGAGCTTCCTCGACTACGACGGCACGATCCACATCGCGGCGTGGTTCGACGACGACGCCGCCCGCGACGGCCTGCGCGCCGCGTGGCTCGTCGCCGAGGCGGACGGCCACACCGACATGCAGAAGCTCGCCACCGCCCTGCACGTGCTGCAGGACCAGACGCCGGGCGAGTGGGACGAAGCGACGGTCGGCGAGACGCGGATGCGCGTGCGCAAGGGACCGTTCTCGTCGATGAGCGAAGCCCGCGTCGTCGACGGCCACCTCGTGCTCGCCGTCACGCGCGCCGAGACGGAGCCGCTCGCGGCGCTGCATCGCGCCGCCGGCGCCGTGCTCGCCAACGCCCCGACGCGCGCGCCCCATCGGCAGGCGGATCGACGCGCGCTCGCCGAGGCCGCGCAGAAGCCGCCGCTGGTCGTCGAGTTCGCGCCGGCGGCGATGCTCACCTCGATGGGCATGTCGAAGGACGACACGGCCGTCTGGTCGCTGAGCGGCGCCGAGGGCCTGCGGGACGTCGCGTTGACGCTGACGTCCGCCGGCCCGCACATCGTGATGGAGGCGGCGGCCAGCTTCGCGGACGCGCCGACCGGACTGTTCCGCGTGCTGACCGCGCCGCGCGCCACGCTGCCGAAGCTCGTGCGCGCGCTCCCCGCCGGCGCGCCGACGTTCCGCCTCGGCCACTTCGACTTCGCGGCGATGTGGGACTTCTTCGTCGGCGTGATGGCGGCCGAGCGCGAGACGACGACCGAAGCGATGGCGAAGGAGCTCGCGACGGACCTCGGCGTCGACCTCGGCGACGGCTTCTTCCGGCTGCTCGGCGACGAGGTGCTGATGACGACGAAGCCGGTCGACGATCCCGACCGTCCGGCGAAGGCCACGTGGGCGGTGACCATCGCGGTGAAGGACGGCGCCCGCTTCGCGCCAGCGCTGCAAGCGCTGATCGACGCGCTGAAGCCCAACATCACGCGCCTCGAGACCGAGACGATCGGCGGCGTCGCCTGCAGCCGCTACGGCAACATCCTCAACTACCCGCTGTGGCTCGGCGCCGGCGCGCGCGGCTTCTACCTCGCGGGTGGCAGCGAAGCCGAGGACGAGCTGGCGGCGCTGATCGCAGCCGTCGAGACGGCGCCCGCCGACGCCGCGACGCCGACGGCGATCGACGCGGCGTTCGACGGCCTGCGGCGCGCGCTGCCCGCCGGCATGTCCGGCGCGTCGCGCTACGACCTGCAGCACGGCAGCGTCCTCTACGACGCCTTGTTCGCGGGCTTCGGCGGGATGCTGCTCGGCAACCCGTTCTTCGACGGCGCCGAGTTCGACCCCGAGGCCGCGGCCGCCGCGAAGGAGGCCTGGCTCGAGCGCCTGCGCGCCAACAACCTCGCCACCGTGCGCACCGCCACCGGCTACGCCAACCGCACGTGGCGCTTCCGTCTGTACTGGTGAGCGGGAACGACCCCGGGCCCAGCGCCGCCGTGGCCTCCGAAGGCGGCGGCGCTGGGCCCGGAGCAGGCAGCAGGGACCGCCGGCTCAGCCGCCGGTCGGCGTCGCCATCTCGGGCGTCGTCAGCGTGACGCCGGCGAAGAACGCGAGCGTCGCCGCCGTGGCGTCGAACGGGAACGCCGTCTCCGCCGGCGTGCGCGGCTTGCTGTTGGCGCCCGGCCACGTGTGGTTGGCGCCGGCCAGCGTGACGACGCGCACCGGCTGCGTGCGCTGGCCGTTGCGGCCCTTGGCGAACGTCTGCGTGCGCAGGCTGCCGTCGACGTCCTGCTGCGGGTAGCCGACGAGCTGGTTGCGCTGCACGTAGTAGCCGAGCGTCGCGTCGACGGGGTCGGTCGCGTCGCGCGCGCCGCCGAAGCGGGCCGCGTGGTCGTTGGTGCCCTGCAGCAGCAGCGCCGCGATCGGCGCCTGGCCGAGCGCGCTCGGCTGCGGCGTGGCGCCGCCGTACGTGGCGACGCCGGCGAACAGGTCCGCGGCCTCGCGGGCCAGCCGGTGGCACATCGCGCCGCCCTGGCCGTGGCCCACCGCGAACACGCGGTTGGCGTCGACGTTGACGCGGCGCGCGACGTCCGCGACCACCGTGCGGAGGAAGTCGACGTCGTCGATGCGGTTCTCCGACGCGTAGTTGGTGACGGCGCCGCTGTTCCACGTCAGGCCGCGCTCGGTCGAGACGCCGGTGCCGTTCGGGAACACGACGACGTAGCCGGCGCGCGTGCCGGCGACCGCGAAGCCGGTCTCCGTGCGCGCCTGCGCGGCGTTGTCCTTGTCGTCGTGCAGCACGACGAGCAGCGGCAGCGGCTTGCCCTGGCCCGTCACCGGCGGCACGTGCAGCTCGTAGCTGCGCTCGCGGCCGTGGTGGCTCGTGGTGTTGTTCGAGGTGACGCCGGCGACCTCGGGCGAGCGCACGACGTCGCGGACCTTCGCCTGGATGCGCGCCACCTGCGGCAGCGGCTTCTGGGTGCGGACGTTCGCGACGAACAGGCCGGCGACGCCGAGGTCGAGATCGAGCCAAGGCGTGAAGCCGAAGCTGTTCGGCTCGACGACGCGCGTCGCGCCATCGGCGAGCGTCTCGATCCACGTGCCGAGGCCGTAGCGCACGTTGTCGGCGCGGAAGCCGTCGGCGTGCACGGCCACCAGCTCCGGCGCCTGGTCGCGCAGCATCGCGGCGACCGAGCCGGCGGCGACGACCTGCTTGCCCTGGAAGCGGCCGCGGTTGCCGAGCATGCGCAGGAACTTCGTGTAGTCGTCGATCGTCGAGACCGCGCCGGACGCGACCCACGGCAACTCCGTCAGGCCGGCGTCGGCGCCCTGCGGCTGCTGCGCGCCAAAGCGCGTGCCCTCGAGGTTGAGCGGCGCGACGATGCGGTTCTCGAACAGCTGGTGCCAGCTCGCGCCGGTCACGCGGCAGGCGGCGACGGCCGCGACCTGCAGGCCGATCTCGCCGTGGCGGAACGACATGTCGGGCTGCTCGCGCACGCCCAGATCGGCGACCGCGGCGGCGAAGGTGTTCATGTTCCAACCACGCGCGCGACCGCTGAGCTTGGTCGGCAGCCCGCCGGTGTTGGCGAGGCAGTGGCGGAGCGTGATCGTGCGCTTGTCGGCGCGATCGAACTCCTTGACGTAGTTGGCCACCGGCGCGTCGAGGTCGAGCTTGCCCTCGTCGACGAGGGTCAGGATCGTCGCGACCGCGAGCCACTTGCTGGCCGCGCCGATGGCGAAGCCGGTGTCGCCCTGGAGCGAGCCGGTCACGGCGCGGTGCAGGATCTCCTCGCCGCGGCAGACGACGAGGCCGGAGCCGTCGTCGCGCATGGTGTTCGTGGCTTCATTCACGAACGCGCGGACGCCGGGCAGTTCGTTGCCTTGGGCGACGAGGCTGCATGCGAACACGAACGGAAGCAGGATGGCAAAGCGCTTCATGCAGGCGCTATCGGCCCTGCGTGAGCGCGCTCGCACGGGGTCCAATGCGTATGGCCCAAGCCGGGACGGCGGCCCATCGAAGCCCCGATGCCGACGGCGACTCCGTGCGGTTGCGGCGCGTAGCATGCGGCGATGCGATCCACCACGTCCATCCGCCTCGGCGCCGCGCTCGGCGCACTCGCCGTCGTCGCCGGGGCCTTCGGCGCGCACGCGCTGCAGGGCCGCCTCGACGAGCGCATGCTGCAGACCTTCGAGGTCGCCGTGCGCTACCAGACGTACCACGCGCTCGCGCTCGTGCTCTGCGGCCTGCTGGCCGAACGCGGCTGGCGCGCCGCCGGCGCCGCGCGCGCGCTGCTGGCCGGCGTGCTGGTGTTCTCCGGCACGCTGTACGCGCTGGTCCTGACCGGCGCCAAGTGGCTCGGCGCGATCACGCCGATCGGCGGCGTGCTGCTGGTCGTCGGCTGGGTCCTGCTCGCGCTCGGCCGGCGGACCGAGGCGCCCGCGGCGTGACGGCGCGCGTGCCGCGCCGGCCGCCCCGGCCTACACTCCGCGGATGCACGTCACGATCGAATACTGCGTGGTTTGAAGCTACCTGCCGAAGGCGACCAGTCTGGCCGCCGCGATCCAGAAGGCCCATCCGGGCGCGCAGGTCGAGACCAAGCCCGGCGGCCGCGGCGACTTCGTGGTGAAGGCCGACGGCGCCCTGCTGTGGGACAAGAAGCGGCGCGACGGCGACCGCTTCCCGCAGCACGACGAGGTCCTGCGCCAGCTCGGCAAGGGCTGACGTGCGGCGCGGCGCGCGCGCGGGCTCAGCCGCGCTTCTTGAAGCGGAGGAAGTAGTTCTCCTCCAGCCCGACCGGCACGACCGCGACGAGGTCGAAGCCGGCGGCGGTCACTTCGTCGATCACCGTCTCACGCCCGCAGCGCACGTGGTCGAGGATCCACTGCCGGCTCGTGCCCTCGATGCGCTCGAAGTCGACGAGGCACAGCATGCCGCCCGGCTTCAGCGCGCGGTGGATCGAGGTCATCGTCGCGCGCGGGAACTGGAAGTGGTGGTAGGCGTCGGACGCGAAGACGATGTCGCAGCTCGCCGCCGGCAGGCCGACGTCGCGCTCGCTGCACAGCACGGCCTTCACCTGCGGCTGGTTCTTGGCGACGGCGCGCGCTTGCAGCGCGTCGACGAACTGCGGCGCGATCTCGACGGCGTAGCAGACGCCCTGCGCGCCGACGTCGCGGGCCAGGAAGTCGACGAACACGCCGGTGCCGGCGCCGACGTCGGCGACGGCCATGCCGGGCTGCGCGCCGACCGCGCGCGCGATGGCGCTGCGCTTGGCGAACACTTCGCGGCTCTCGGCCTCGAAGCGCTTGACCATCGCGTCGACGTCGAGCCGCGGGTTGGTGAAGTCGTCGTTGATGCCCGGCCGCACGCTCTGCTCCTTCGCCGGATCGAACGGCTCGGGCGGCAGCGGCTCGGCGGCGCAGGCGGCGAACAGGCAGACGGACGCGGCGAGGAGGCGGGGCGACATGGCTGACAGGCTAGCGCGCCGCCGCGTCGCCGTCGTGATCACGCCCGCGCCGCGCGGCAGCCGCTCCGGCAACCGCACGACCGCGCTGCGCGTCGCCGGACTGCTGCGGCAGTCGGGCTGGACGACGCGTGTGCGCACCGCGTGGCGCGACGAGCCGTGCGATCTCGTCGTCGCCGTGCACGCGGTCAAGGCGGCAGCGGCTGCGGTCGCGGCGAAGGCCGCACGGCCAGAGGCGCGGCTCGTCGTCGTGCTGGCCGGCACCGACGTCTATCCGCGCTACGAGCCGACCCCCGACAGCGCAGCGGCGCTCGCCGCCGCCGACGCGATCGTGGCGCTGCAGCCGCTCGCCGCGGCGGCGCTGCCCGCGGCGCTGCGCGTCAAGGCGCGCACGATCGTGCAGTCGGCGAC